>CAYNQA010000276.1:0-4413 GCA_964399225.1 uncultured Anaerolineaceae bacterium | reverse complement strand
GAGGTTGGTCAGGAGGTCAAGGTCAAGGTCATCAACGTGGACCGCGACAAGAAACGCATCGGTCTTTCCAATCGCCAGCTTCAGGACGATCACTGGACGTCGAAGGTGCAGAAGTACAGCGTTGGCCAATTGGTCGAGGGCGTGATTACCCGTCTGACCAAGTTCGGCGCGTTTGCCCGCATCGAAGGCGATATCGAAGGCTTGTTGCACATTTCAGAGATCGCCGACCATCGCATCGAGCACCCCAAGGAAGCCCTGCACGAAGGCGACGTGAAGACTCTGCGCATCATCCGCATCGACAACGACCAGCACCGCATCGGGTTGAGCCTCCGCAAGGTGGACTCGGGCGCCTTTGCTGACAAAGATTTCAAAGCACTGATGGCCGACACCGACGAAACGGATGAAGAGCCCAAAGGCTAAACCACACAAGAGCGCACCAAACGGTGCGCTCTTTCAATAACCATGCAATTCATTATTGACGCTCACGAAGACATCGCCTGGAACATGCTCAGCTATGGGCGTGACTATCGCCGCTCAGCCCTTGAGACTCGCAAACTAGAGGCGGGAACACCAACGGTAGCAGCCAACGGCGACTGCTTGCTAGGCTGGCCTGAATATCAACGCGGGCGCGTAGTTGCCGTCTTTGCAACAATGTACGCATCCCCAAAAAGGTCGGTACTCAACCCGGATGAAAAGATCTTCTATCCAGACTCCGACTTCGACACCGCTCATAAACTTTACTGGCAACAACTCGAAATCTATCATCGCCTCTCCGATACCCAGCCGGATTTCTTCCGTCTCATCGCTTCGCGCTCCGAGTTGAGCGGGTTGCTCCATCGCTGGGAATCCCCTTCCGCTGACGGCCACCCAGTAGGTCTTATCCCGCTGATGGAGGGCGCCGAAGGGATCCGATCGCCCAGAGAACTGCATCAGTGGTGGGACTTCGGGTTACGCCACATCGGCCTTGCCTGGGCCGGCACCCGCTTCTGCGGCGGGACCAATGAACCGGGTCCGCTCACTGACGAAGGCCGCGCCATGCTCCGCGCCATGGCTGAATTTCCTTTCACTCTCGATCTCAGCCACATGGATGAAACATCCAGTATTGAAGCGCTCGACTTATACGAGGGGCCGATCATTGCCACCCATGCCAACTGCCTGGCACTCTTGCCCGGGGTCACCCACTACGTTAACCGTCACCTTTCCGATCGGGTTCTGCGCGGATTGATCGAGCGAGGCGGGATCATTGGAGTAGTGCCGCTGAACACCTTCCTCAAGCCAGGCTGGCTTCGCACGAATGGCAGCCGTCGCGAAGAAGTATCGCTCTCTGCTCTCGCCGACCACATCGACTATATCTGCCAGCTGGCAGGGTCATCGCGTCATGCAGCAATCGGCTCCGACTTCGACGGTGGATTTGGATTACAATCAGTCCCGCCAGAGATCGACACGATCGCCGACCTGCACAAATTGACCGACCTGCTTGTCCCTCGCGGTTACACGCAAGAAGACATGGCAGCCATCTTCGGTGAGAACTGGCTTCGTCACCTCAACACAAACCTACCCTAATGACCGATTCCTCCATCCCCGCTCCCCTTCCAGATAGCCAGGATACACCATCCCGGGCTCGTGTCCGTTTCGGCTTGACTCTGACCCTGATCGGTTTCTTTATCTTCATCATTGGCACCAAGCCGGCCTGGTTTGGGTGGGACAACAGCCCTGTAGTGGGCTTCATTCAGATCGCGGTTTTCATCGTAGGTCTTGGCATCATCTGCCTTGGAGGCTACATCAGCCTGCTGGCCTTGTGGAAAGGCTCTGTCCGCAGCATTGCCGCCGATATTGGAATGCGCTTGGTGGCAACAGGATATGTGATCTGCGTCTTTGCCGGCATGGCGGATGTATTTGGGATGGGCACACAGGTTATAGCCGAAGCCCCCTTTTTCGGCCCGCTCCAGGCACGCGGCGTGGTTATTGGACAAATCGTGATTGCTGTGGGGTTCCTGCTTATGATCCCCTACGGTTCTCAAAAGCAACCGTAGCAACTTCCTCCCACTCCCTGGAACACAAACAATAGAACCGCCGGTCGGCGGTTCTATTGTTTGTGACACGCATGTGTTCGCATGATGTTCTCAAATCTGCTTGACCGGAAAACAAAAAATCGCCCGAAGGCGATTTCATGTTGTGGTGCCCCCACGGGGATTCGAACCCCGGTCGTAGCCTTGAAAGGGCTGCGTCCTAGTCCACTAGACGATGGGGGCAGAACAAAGCGGCAGGATTTTATCACTGCCATCGGGAACGGTCAACCGATTTCCCGAGAAGAAACCCGCTTTGGAAGCGGGTTTCTTTTGTGCCGAAGGTGGGACTTGAACCCACATGAGGGAACCCTCACTACGCCCTGAACGTAGCGCGTCTGCCAATTCCGCCACTTCGGCGTCAAATGCCTGCCTATTTTATCCCGATTGCTTTTTTTGTCAACCTGACTTTTATGGAAAGAGACACATAATATCTAAACCGCAATTTCATGACGTTTAACCATCCTGCAAATGGAACAAATGACCGTGTTCGATCGTCATCTCCCCAACATCAAACAGGAACTATTCCGCTTGCATTCCTGTCAGGTGTGTAACTTTTACAGCCCAAACCCGTTATGTACTATAGAAAGGAGGTCCTCATGTTCCTAATTGCCGCTATTCTCTGTCTCGCGGTGCTGACCATCGCTGGTGCGGCTGATATCCTGCAGTCCCATCTCACTTCCGATGAACTCAGCAAGATGGGTGTTGAGAAGCAATGAGCGATCACCCACACCCCTAAGCCCGATGCATGTGCGCATCGGGCTTTTTTCTGCCTCTACAACCTACCGAACGGTCGGTTGAGGCAACTTGCGATATAATAACAACATCAAAAAATAGCTGCGATCAAAGTACTTTCTCCAAAAAAAATATTCCTTCCAATCTTTATTTCAATTAGGAACTCCATGGACATCACCCCACTCCACACCAAAGTGGAGAAAACCATCCAACTTTCAGCAGGGACTATCATCCTCGAAGAATCGAAGGGTTTCCCACGGAATGAGTCCAACTTGTATTTTTCAGTGGACGGCAAGCCAGTCTGGTTCGCGGAAAAACCCGATCCGCAGACTCTCTTCACCCGCGTCCGCCTGAACGATGATGGGCAGACGTTGGGCACGTACACGCAAAGCGGCCACGCCTGCGAGTTGGACTTGCAGACGGGCAAGATTTTGAGCCAGACGAGGTTGCAGTGAGGTGTCAGGTGTCGAAGTGTCAGGTGTCACGTGGTTCGTTCTCCGCAAGCCGACTTCCACGAACTGATGTGAGGGATTCATCCCCTACCGAGACAAGAAAATGACTGACCGAACGAAAGCAAAGCGCGATTCTTGGAAAACCCTTCCCATGCCAAATGCCAAAAAGCGGCTTTTGGTCAATAAGCATTTTACTCAAAGAGAGTTCGAGCAGATTTCCTTAGGCTTAATTCCACAGCGCATGGAAGATAAATGGTTTATTTATCTGGAAGATGATCTATTGAACTTTCACCGAAGTTGGACGGGGCAATCAGTTTATCAGGTTCAATTTAGACAAAATCAAAATGAATGGGAAGTCTTTCAAACATGGGTAAACAGAGACCCCAAACAATACCGAATTTCCGATGATGATTACGATGTAGCTTTGCTATCTTTTCTGATTGACAATTTATTGTTAGGAAAAAACGCGCCATTCCCCGTGACAAACAATCTGCCCAAGGATGTTCCAAAGGGCGTCTATCAACACGGCATAGCTGGCACGGGTTACTCAGAAACAATAATTAACTCCAACACTACAAATCATGATGACAAGGAGAAGCAAAATTGAAAATCATTGCATGCATCAAGCAAGTGCCTGACTCGGAAGCGAAAGTGAAAGCCGAGAACGGGCAAGTCACATGGGGGGACGCGCCGCTGGTCATCAATCCATTCGACGAGTATGCGGTCGAAGGCGCGCTCCAGCAAAAGGAAGCCAACGGTGGCACGGTTACCGCGCTCTGCATCGGTCCCGAATCCGCCAAGGAGGCGCTCAAGCACGCACTCGCCATGGGCGCGGATGAAGCGATCCTTGTCTCAGACCCGGCGCTCAACGACATTGACAGCGTCGGGGCGGCGCGTGTCCTGGCCGCGGCCATCAACAAGATCGGCGGCGCGGACATGGTCATGTTTGGCCGCCAGACACTCGACAACGGCGCGGGCGTCACTCCCCCACAGACGGCGCGCGTTTTGGGGTGGCCGATGCTCGGGTGGGTGGGCCAGATCAAAGTCGAGGGTGGAAGCGTGACGGTGGACCGCGTGCTCGAAGAGGGCCGTCAAACCGTCAAGGCGAATCTGCCCGCGGTGTTGAGCATCGTCCAAAGCATTGGCGAGCCGCGCTACCC
>CAYNQA010000275.1:0-4427 GCA_964399225.1 uncultured Anaerolineaceae bacterium | reverse complement strand
GGCCGTCGAGCGCCACGCCCACCACAAGGAAGACCGGCACGATCGCGCCCGCCGTGCGGTTGAGCGACGGGTTCTCAACCGGGAACGCCAGCGAGAGGATTGAAGGCATTTGTGTGAGGGGAATGGCGAGCAGGAGCACAATGTCGGTCCACTGGCGCGAGCGCACGTAGCGGACGAGCAGCAGGATCACGCCCAGCAAAAAGAGCGCGCCGCTCACAATGTCCAGTGCGGGGCGGTTGGGGATGGAATGCACCCAGATCACGCCGTTGTTCCAATTGAATTCCTTCATCGCGTTCCACAGGTTGCCGAGGAACAATTGCCACGCGGGCCCGGGCAGGGGGCGTTCCACCGTGCCAAGGCGCGAGAAGGCGCGGAAGGCGAACATGTCCGGGTTCTCGGTGGCATAGCGCGCAAGCGGAATGAAAACGACCAGCGAGGTGAGCGCGAGAAGCATCAGCCAGAGGATGGTCTGCTTGCGGGTCTGCGAGTCGCGCACATGGAGCAGGTACACCAGCACGATCGCCACCACCGCAAACGGGATGATGCGGAACGGCATGTACCCGAACAGCCCCAGGCCGAGGAACAAACCGCTCAAAATAAAATCGTTGCGGCTCTGTCGTCGCAGACCGCGAATTAAAAAGTAGAACGTCGGCGCAACGAAGAGCGGATAGAACGAAATGCGCAACGCAAAGCGCTCGATCACGCTCGGCCAATAGGCGATGCCCGCAAAGGCCACCGCCAGCAGGCCGATGCGCGTGCTGCCCATCTCCTTGCCGAGCAGGTACAGGAACGGAAGCATGAGCAATCCGCCGAGCACCGCCGCGATCTTGATCGTCAGGAACGAGATGCCTGCGAAACCCGCAATGAACGCGGAAAGATAAATGTAGAGCGGCTCGCGTCCCGTGTTGCGCGGGAAATAAATCGAGTACTGTCCGTTGGTAATGTCGAACACGTCCATTAATTTTTCGGCGTGGTCGCTGGTCATTTCGGGCGGCACCGACTCGAGCCGGTACAGACGGAAGAACAACGTGAACGCAACGATCACCAGAACGAGCGCGGCCCACATCGCAGTGCGGCGATCCGATTGGATGTTGGCGATTCCATCCACTAACTTTTTCCACACCGCTTGCGGCTCGCCCAGCCAGAATGCCCGCACATGCAGAACGATCGCGATCAGCCACACCAACACATTCAACGAGGTGAACTTATTTCCCGCCATCGCGACGAAGGCCGCCACGCTGAACAGGATCGCGGCGATGAACGTCCCTCCGCGCACCGTCAGCGGATCCGACTCCGCCCGGGCGGGCGGCAACGTTGCGAGTCTCCACTCTCCGCGCAGGAAGGCCCACACCGCCAGCGCACCCGCGGCCAGATACAACGGCACCCCCATCATCGCGGACGGGGACGGAGGCTCGAAACTGCGTTGGGCGATCAAGGCAAGCATCAACGCCGCCAGGGATCGCCAGGGGAGTGTCGTTGACGTCTGCTCGTCGGTGAGCGACGGCGCTGGTTCCGCGGGCGGAGTTTCTACCACCGGCGCGGCGACTTCCACCATTTGTGTGGTGTCATCGCGGTTGGCCCAGGCCTGCAGGAAGGCAGTGAAGGATGCCCAGTCTTTGAATATGGATTTGACGTAGTCGAGGACGGAGGGTTCGGTCATGGTTGGATATTGACGGTGGTCGAGTAGCCGTGAGCGACAGCGAACGGCGTATCGAGACCACCACTTTTCAAGATAAGAATTGTTTTCTTGTATCGCGTTGGTCTCGGTACGGCCTCGGAGTACCTCGGCCTACTCGACCAACGGGCTACTGCTTTCTCGCGATCACAATGATACTCTCTCCCCAGCGCATCGGGAGGAAGACGAAACCGCTAATGGCCTGCAACCCGCCCAGCGAGCCGAAGAAGAGTTTTTGAATTTGTTTTGGGATGAGGGGAATGTAGGGCACGTCCCAGAAGCCGTCGGAGAAGACTTTGCGCAGGCTGAAGCCTGCACTCCGGATCAGTGACAGCCATTCTTCGGGTTGCTTGAGGGAGATGTGGGTTGGGTCCTGGTAGCCGATCCACTTGTCGCCTTTCCACGGCTTCAATAATGAACCGAGGTTGGGCGTGGCAAGGATCAATGTCCCGCCGGGTTCGGTGACGCGGCCAATTTCCTTGAGCGCTTTGGCCGGGTCGGGGAGATGCTCCACGATGTGCTTGATGATGACTACATTGAAAGAGCCATCTGCGTAGGGAAGTTCCTGTGCGGAGGCGGTTTCGAGCGTGGAGGTCTTGATCACCGACTTGGATTGTTTGACCGCCCAGTGGTTGAGGTCCATGCCGTGGGTTTGGAAGGTATCTTCGAGCTGGCCGACCAGATGTCCCATGCCCGAGCCGACTTCCAGGAGTCGCGAGCCGCGGCGTCCGTAGCGCCGCGCCAGCATGGCGAAGAATCGATTCGACCACCAATACATGCTGTATTTGGCGAAAGTGATGTTTGCGTATGTGTGTGTGGAAAAATATTTTTCGTCGAAGGACATGGGCGGACGGTGGACAATGGACCGTGGACGATGGACCATGGTCAATGGTCTATCGTCCATCGTCTACGGTCGCTTTCTTGCGATATAAAAGGTAAACGTCCCCTGCGGATGTTCGGGGTGTTCCACGTATTTCCGCAGGAAACGTTCGGTGAAGAACAGATTCCAGCGCGTGGGGGAAATGATCCAGCGGTTGAAAAGTTTATGCGGGAGCAGGGTTGGCGCGCCGAAGTAGTGGCCCCATTCTAACACGCGCATCGCGGATGGCGAAAAATAATGCCACCAACGTTCGAGCGTGAAGCCAGCCTCTTCGAGCCAACCCTGCCACACTTCTGGTTCGACGGCGTTCTCGACGCGCGACATTTTCTTGAACCATTCGGTGTAGCCGTTGCCAAACACGCGTGAGAGCGAGAGTTCGCTCAGGTAGCGCGAATTGGGGACGCAAAAGTAGAACGGCGCACCCGGCTTCAACACGCGCGAGACATCCTTGAGCACCTGCTGGATGTGCGGAATGTGTTCAAGCACCGAGTTGGAAAATCCGCTGGAGAAATAATTGTCGGGGAAGGGCGCGCGGCCGCCGTCCGCTTCAACGAGCAGGCGGTATTTGCCGTATGGTTTCGCCTCGTGGATCGGACCGTGCCACGGGTCGAGGCCGACGTCAATTGTGCGGTCGAAGGTCAGCGCGGCGAAGTTGCCGTCACCGCAGCCCACATCGAGGATGGGGCCGGGCAGGTCGAAGTCCTGATAGTAGCGCGATTCGATGGCGCGCAGGAATCCGCGGAAGTAGGGCAGGTCGCGGATATGCAGGAAGAGGAAGTCTTTTTCCGAAGTCATTGTCTCTCAATGGATGGTTTAAATGTAAACCAATAGAGCATGGCGCCCAACAGAGGCAGGATCAAGAGAACCACAATCCAAAGATAGAGAGACGGTCCAGTCAGATTCCGTTTTTTCATGTCATTGAACGCAAATACCAGAAAGAAAACCCAACAGGCGAAAAGCAGCACACTAAAGATTTGAATGAGCAGAATGTTGAAGTTAATTCCCAGTGTATCCATGGCCATTATCCTTTCTTCTTGAGGCGCTCAAATAGGTTTTCATATTCCACTGCGACCGAGTCGGGATCGTAGGTGCGTTTCAACTCGGCGGGATCGGATCTGTAATTGGAACGGTTGCCCAGCACTTTGAGCAGGGCATCCGCCAGCGCGGACGAGTCGCCGATGGGGACGATCTCACCCATGTGGTGCATCTGTGCGGGTCGGCGCACGCCGGGCAGCGCGGACGCAATGCAGGGCACGCCGTTCATCATCGCTTCGACCTGGACGAGGCCGAATGCTTCGGTGGAATTCAATGACGGCACGACCAGCACGTCGAGGTTGGGATAATACGACGCCATCTGGACCGGATTGAGCAGACCGACGAACTTCCAATGTCCGCTCGCTTCGTAGTTCTGGATGATCGGGCGGAGGCGCTCGAAATATGCCAGTTCGCCCATCACGTTTTGATATTGACCGGCGAACAAGACCTGGGCGTTCGGATATTTCTCCAGCACATTCGGCAAGGCCTCAAGCAGGATCTCGACGCCCTTTTCGGAAGCGAAGCGGGTGGCCATGCCAATGACCGGGCGGCGGGACTTGGTCTCGTTGGCGGAGGCGAAGGTCTCGACAGCGCCGGGGGCAGGAGGAGGTAACTCAACCGGAGGCAGGATCGGGGTCAGCTTGGAGGCGTAGCGCGAGAGGAACGGGGAATGGTCAGCGTAGTCCTGAGTGTAGGTCACGATGTGATTCGACAGAATCCCCGCCATGTTATTTTGAAAATGAACAACGCTGTTGACGATGCGGTTGAACAGACCGGACGGGAGGTCGAGGTCGCAGTGATAGGTGAGCACGGCGGGCTTGCCGAAGAGACGGGCGC
>CAYNQA010000274.1:0-4427 GCA_964399225.1 uncultured Anaerolineaceae bacterium | reverse complement strand
TTCCGCTGCCGCCGATGCCGCCGCCAAATCGCAGGCCGCCGCGCAGGCCGCCTCTGAGGCGCACGCCCTTGCCCAATATGCTGCCGCTGCCGGTGCCTCTGCTGAAGCATCTGCCTACGCATCTGCCGCTGCGGCCGCCTCTGCCGCTGGTCAGGCATACGGTTACGCCGTCGCCTCTGCCAGCGCCGAGGCCAAGACATCCGCTCTCGCCGCCGCGTCTGCCGCTGCCGAAGCGCTCGCTGCCGCCGATGCCGCTGCTGAAGCCCGTGCCGCCGGCAATGCACTCGCCGCCGCCGATGCCTCTGCCCGCGCCGAAGCCTCTGCCCGCGCCGCCGCCGAAGCCGCCGCAAAAGCTGCTGCCGCTTCTGAAGCGTTGAATGTCACCACCTCAGGCGGCACCGACAACAACATTCTCATCCTCGCCGTCGTGATCGTGGTGGTCTTGGGTGCAGCGTTCTACTTCTTCACCCGCCGCCCCTCCCTGAAAGTGTAGTGGCATAACCCACCCGCCTATAAATCCCCGCCCTGCGCAAGCAAGGACGGGGATTTTTTGCACATGTGCAAGATTCACAAAAGGAATCTCCATGCCTCGAAAACTTTTTTTCGTTCTCCTGCTGACCACCCTGCTGGTCACAGCATGCGCAGGCAAGACCACCACCGCCACCGAGCCTCAGTTCCAATCCATATCCACACAGGCCGCCACAACGACCGATGCGGAACTCTACGAAACATTAAACGGGATGGATCCTGACCCCGCAGACCGGATCGCGCTCGCCGTCGCCATTCAGGGACTCGACCCCGCCTCGCTTCCGACTCCTCCGGACGGGCCGCTGCAAACCCATGCCGTCGGCGACACCCGGAAATTTTGGACTCATAACAGCGACACCTTCACGTTCAATCAGATCACCGCCAGGCTGATGTTCATCTCGAAGCACGCCTACTTCTGGCAGGACGAAGCCACCCAGCCCCTCAACGCAAACGGAGAACTCGCAACGGATGCAGATTGGCAAGCTGTCGGCGAGAGCTTCGACAACTCCTACGAACAGGTCCGAGCCGTGTTCGGGACCGAGGAAGCGCCCGGCCTCGACGGCGACCCGCGCCTGTTCGTGATCTACTCGGATTCACTCGGGCAGGTGGGCGGCTACTTCGGTCAGGCCGACCAGCTTCCGGCGGCGGTCGAAGCGCATTCCAACGAGGGGCAGTTCTTCTTCATCTCCAACACGTGGTCGTCCGGCGTGGCGAGCGAGTACAACAAGGAAGTGCTCGCGCACGAGTTCCAACACATGATCCACAAACACATGGATCCAAACGAGGAAGGCTGGATGAATGAAGGCCTGAGCATGTTGGCCCAGCAAGTGGCGGGCATGCGCGGCTACAACTCGGTGGCAGATTATCTCGCCAAGCCCGACCAGTCATTGTGGTTCTGGAGCAGTGACGGACAAGACTACGGGCAGTCCTTCCTTTACATGGCTTATCTTTACGAACAGATGGGGGAAGCGTTCATCACATCGCTGGTCACCGACCAGGCCAACGGCTTCGCCAGCATGGATGAACAACTCGCCGCGGCAGGTTCCCCGCGCAACGCGGACGATATGTACGCAGACATGTTCACTGCCGTCTTCTTCAATAATGAATCGCTGGCCGATGGTCAATTCGTTTTCAAGATTCCGGTCATCCCGCTCGTCGCGCCGCGCTACGAGTTCACCACTCCGGCTGGGATGTATCAGGGGACCGTTCAACAATACGGCGGCCTGGACATAATGACGTTCACCGGGCAGAAGCCATCCACACTTACTTTCACCGGCGACCAGACCGTGCAACTCATCCCCACCGAAGCGCACAGCGGCGAGAATTTCTGGTGGTCGAACCGCTACGACTCCACGTTCAGCACACTGACCCGCGAAGTGGATCTGGGCAAGGTCTCCTCCGCCACCTTGAACTATTGGGCGTGGTACGACATCGAAGAGGATTGGGACTACGCCTACCTGCTCGTCTCGACCGATAACGGCGAACACTGGGACCTCGTCCCGGCCACATCCAGCCGCGATACGGATCCAAATGCCCAAAACCTCGGACATGGCTTCTCCGGCAAGAGCGGCGGCGGGGCCGATGCAGCCTGGATCGAAGAGACCGCCGACCTGAGCGCCTATGCCGGGCAGAAGATCCTCCTGCGCTTCGCCATGCAGAACGACCTGGCCGTCAACAACTTCGGCTTTGCCGTGGATGATCTTTCGATCCCCGAGGTCAACTGGAGCGATGAAGCTGAATCTGGCGACGCAGGCTGGACCTCCGGCGGATTCGTGCGCAGTCACAACCGCGTGCCGCAGGTCTGGCACGTGCGCGCCGTGGAAGAACGCTCCGACGGCTCGATCGTTGTCCACGATATGGACATCGTTAACGGCAGGGGAAATCTGGCCTTCGACTTCAGCGGCCTGAAACGCCTGGTCGTCTTCGTCATCGGGCAGACACGCTACACAACGATCCCTGCGTCCTATCAGGTGGAAATCGCCCCAAGCAAGTGAGTCGAAAAAATCACCACAGAGTTCACGGAGAACACAGGGATGTTTTAAGAAGTTTTCTCCGTGACATCTGTGGGCTCTGTGGTGAAATGATTGGAAGTCCCACAAGATTAGCTACGGTCTGTCTCGGTGGTGAAACCTGCTTCGGGTTTGTTTCGGTTATAATAACTGTCCATCCACTTTTATATCAGCAGTCTTCCGCTGTTTTCGTTTGAGGGAAATCTCAACTGCAAGGCAATGCTCGACTTCTGAAGAACAGGAACATCGTGAACTTCACACAATTCAACCTCGATTCCCGCTTAATGGTTGGGATCAAAAAAGCGGGGTACGAGACTGCCACACCCATTCAGGAAGCAGCCATTCCAGCCGCCGTGCGCGGGCGTGACATTATCGGCACCGCACAGACCGGCACCGGCAAGACCGCCGCGTTCGTGCTCCCCATCTTGAACAAGCTCATCAACGGTCCGCGCAATGTGGCGCGCGCGCTCATCGTCACACCGACGCGCGAACTGGCCGACCAGATCAATGACGTGATCCATACCCTTGCAGCGGGGTCCAAACTCAAAAGCGCAACCATCTACGGAGGAGTCGGAGCCGGGCCGCAGATCTCGGCGATTCGCAACGGCGCGGAGATTCTCGTCGCTTGTCCGGGACGCCTGCTGGACCTGATCGCGCAAGGCCATGCAAGGATGGGCCAGATCGAAGTGCTCGTGCTCGACGAAGCCGACCGCATGTTCGACATGGGCTTCCTGCCCGACGTGCGCCGCATCATCGCCGCCGTGCCGAAGCAGCGCCAGACCATGCTCTTCTCGGCCACCTTCCCGATGGAAGTGGAACAACTCGCCGCGCAGTCGCTCATGCATCCGCAAAAGATCGCCATGGGCATCAGCCGCCCCGCGTACACGGTGACGCACGCGCTCTATCCCGTGCCCCAGCATCTCAAATCTGCATTGCTCATTGAACTTCTCAAGCACACCGACACCAACTCGGTGCTGGTCTTCACGCGCACACGCCGCCGCGCTGAAAAAGTGCAACGCCAGATCAAGGAGGCGGGCTTCAACGTGACCAGTCTTCATAGCGACCGTACGCAAGGTCAGCGCCAGGCCGCGCTCAAAGGCTTCAAGGAAGGCCGCCACGACATCATGGTCGCCACCGACATCGCCGCGCGCGGTCTCGACGTGGAAAGCATCTCACACGTCATCAATTACGACATGCCCGACACCGCCGACGCCTACATCCATCGCATCGGCCGCACCGGGCGTGCGCAGAAAACCGGCGACGCCTTCACCCTCGTCACAAGCGAAGATGACGACATGATCAAGAAGCTCGAACGAATCATGGGGCAACCCATCAAACGCGAGACGATCGAGGGATTCGACTACACCGTTCCCGCCCCGCCCAAATCGGCCTCCACTGGCCGAGGCCGGGGTGCACCCCGAGGCGATTCGCGTCCACCCCGCCCCGCGCCGACCCCAAAGAGTTTCGGAAAGAACCGACTCGCGCCGCGAAGAAAGAAGTGATCAGTGACCCGTCTCGAAAGAGGCGGGTTTTTGATTCTTTGCGCCCGTGATATAGTTCGGCGCATGAAACAAATCAGCGGCATCCTCTTCACGATCATCTCAGCCATCGGCTTCGGGACTCTGGCCATCTTCGGGCGCTTCCTTTACGCAGACGGATTGGACACCATCTCCCTGCTCTTCCTGCGCTTTATCTGCTCCGCATCCGTCTTGACCGTGATCCTGCTTCTCCGTCGCGAGCCCCTCCCCCGTGGACGAGTGCTCTTGCAATTGATCGGCATGGGCGCCATCGGTTATGCAGGCCAAGCATTTACTTATCTCTCTGGCATCAAGTATGCCTCGGCGGGATTGGTCGCCCTCCTGCTTTATCTGTACCCGATGCTCGTCTTCC
>CAYNQA010000273.1:0-4459 GCA_964399225.1 uncultured Anaerolineaceae bacterium | reverse complement strand
CTGACCGCGCTCTACCTCGCCGAGCATTGTTTCGATCATTTGCCCGCGGGCGTGGTGAATGTGGTAACCGGTTATGGATTGGATACCGGCGAGCCGTTGGTGAAACACCCGGACGTTCCCGTCATCGCATTCACCGGTTCCCTCGCGACGGGACAGCGGATCGCTGCGCTGGCCGCGCCGATGATGAAGAAGCTGCATCTTGAATTGGGCGGCAAGGATGCGACCGTCATCGCCGAAGATGCCGACCCCGAGATCGCGGCAAAGGCGGTGGCTTATGCGGCGCTGATCAACGCCGGGCAGGTTTGCACCAGCACCGAGCGCGTGTACATCCCTCGGCGCGGCGCGGCGAAATTCACCGAGGCCATCGTGGAGCACATCAAGTCGCTGCGTCTCGGCAACGGACTTGAAGCGACGACCGACATGGGGCCGATGATCGGCGAAACGTATCGCGCCAAGTTCGAGAAACATATCGCCGAGGCGACCTCACGCGGCGCGCAGATCTTGACCGGCGGCGGACGCCCGAAACACCTCACCAAAGGATTCTTCCACGAGCCGACCGTGCTGACCCGCCTCGATCACACCATGCTCATCATGCGCGAGGAGACATTCGGTCCCGCCGTGCCGTTGATGGAATACACAACGTTTGATGACGCCATTCGGTTGACGAACGATTGTCAATACGGTTTGGGCGCTGTCCTGCTCTCGAACGACCCGAAGAAGATCAAGCAATTCTTCGACGATGTGAAAGCGGGCACCATTTGGATCAACGATCCGCTCACCGACCATTATGCTGGTCCCTTCGGGGGGATGAAATACTCCGGCGGCGCGCGCGAACTGGGCGAAGTGGGGTTGGATGAGTTCCGCGAGGTCAAGCACGTCCACTGGGATTTCAATTTTGAGGACAAGTCGTATTGGTTCCCGTATGGACGGGAATAACATGAAAAAGAATCCCTCGCTTCGCTGGCTTGCCGTTCCCGCAGCGGTTTTTATCTTTGCCCTGATCGCGTTTGTGATCTGGGGCATTCCATATTTCTTCCAAACCCGGCTTCCCGAGGCGATGGGCTCTCCGCTCGGCTCGGGGACCGTGCGTGCTGAGGTAACGGCCATTCTCGAAGAAGGCACCACGGACTTGGGCGGGACGGTACAGTCCTACCAACTCTTGCGCGTGGAAATTCTTGAGGGTGAATATACAGGCTTGCCCTTCGATGTTGACTATGGCAAGCGCCAACTTCGCCCGGAGGGAGTCCGCTTCGAGGTGGGCGATGAGATCCTCGTCGCGGTCAGCGTCGGGCCGGACGGGATGGTGAATGCCTACTTCGCAGACTTTGTCCGCACGCCGATGCTTGGCTGGCTGGCGTTTGCCTTTGCGCTCGCCATCATCGTGACCGGCAAATGGAAGGGTGCGCGTAGTCTGCTTGCGATGGCGTTCAGCCTGACCGTCATCATCCAATACATCATTCCGCACATCCTTGCCGGCGAAGACCCGGTCCGCGTCAGCATCATTGGTGCGGCGATCTTGTTGACGGCCACCCTCTACCTGACCTACGGCTGGACGCTCAAAACCCATGCGTCGGTGTTGGGCATGATCGTTGTTCTCGTTCTCACCGGGACGCTGGCCTGGTTCGCCATTCTGCTGACCCGCCTCTCCGGGACGGCCTCCGAGGAAGCCTACTTCCTCATCCAAATGTCGCAGGTGACGATCAACCTGCGCGGGCTGTTGCTTGGCGGCATGATCATCGGCGCCCTTGGCGTGCTCGATGACCTTGTCACAACCCAATCCTCCGCCGTCTTCGAACTCCACGCCGCCGACGAGACCCTCGGCTTTCGTGAGTTGGTCACGCGCGCCATGCGCATCGGTCAGGACCACGTGGCGGCGACGGTCAATACACTGGTGCTGGCCTACGCCGGGGCGTCGCTCCCGTCGCTGTTGATGTTCTCACTCAACCGCGGAAATTACGCCACTCTGCTCAACTTTGAATTCATCGCCGAAGAGGCCGTGCGGACATTGGTTGGTTCGCTCGGGCTGATCGCGGCGGTTCCCATCACCACAGCCATTGCGGCGGCGCTGGCTTTGTATAGTCATCGCTTCGGCGAGTGGCGCTGGCTGTTGGGCCCGGAAAGCCTGGGCGGGGGGCACCACCATCACTAGGGGGAGGCAGGTTTGGAGGAGAGAGAGGCGAGTTACGAGTTACAAGTTACATAGGTTCTGTCTGCATGAGTACCTGTCTACACCCCTGCTTCCCCCGCAACTTTTCCTTTCCGCGCGCGTAAGGTAAGCAGAAACAGGAGAATGCGTGAACGAAGAACAGACCTGGGTAGCCCAGGCGCAACGCGGTGACGAGTTTGCTTTTACGCAGTTGGTCGAGACCTATCAAAAGCCGGTCTTCAACCTGTGCTATCGCATGCTGGGTGAACCCGAAGCGGCGGAAGATGCCGCCCAGGAGACCTTTCTGCGAGCCTATCAGCACCTCGACCGCTATGATCCGAAACGTTCCTTTGCGACCTGGTTACTGTCCATTGCGGCGCACTATTGCATAGACCGCCTGCGCCGCCGCAAATTTTCGATGTTTTCGATCGATGAGGAAGACGATGAAGGCAACACCTTCGAACTTCCCGATGCCGACGCCCCCAACCCCGAACGCGAAACGACCCGCCGCGAAGACCACGAACGCCTGCACGATATCCTGTCCTCGCTCGATGAACTCGACCGCGCCGCCATCGTGATGCGCTACTGGAACGACGCCTCCGAGGTGGAGATCGCCGAAAGTCTCGGCCTGACGGTGAGCGCAGTGAAGAGCCGACTGCACCGCGCCCGCCTCACCCTCGGAAAAAAATGGGAGAACGCTTCGGCGCAATCCCCTGCAAAAAGGAGAGCCTATGAATCACCTGCCTTTTGAAACCTGGCTCCTGAACGAACAACCTCTCTCGCCCGACCAACAGCGAGACTTGAACCTGCACCTGCGTGAATGCGAGCATTGTACTGCGCTGGCTGAGGTCAATCTGGCCCTGCGTTCCGTGAAGATGGCCGTCCCTGTGGCGGGATTCACCGCCCGCTTCCAGAAACGACTGGAAGCGCAGCGTGCCCTCGAGCGACGTAACCGCCTCGCGGGAGTTTCTGTGCTTACCTTCGGCGCTCTGGGCTTGACGTTGTGGCTGGCCGGACCGTTGCTTGCCTCTTTCATCGGCTCACCAGCCGAGTGGATCGCGGCACTGGTGGCTTTCCTGTTGTCCCTGCTTTCCATGGCGCAAGCCATCGGCGATATCGGTTCGATCCTGTTGCGCGTCCTGCCGGGCTTTATTCCGCCGTTTGTCTGGCTGGTGATCCTCTCTGCCATCAGCGGATTTGGACTGTTGTGGGCGGTATCCATTTGGAGATTGACGCGGTTTTCCGCAAGGAGTGTGAGACTATGAAATTTAAAAATAAGATCCTGCATGCTTTGATCTTGCTGGCGTTGCTGCTCATCCCCGCTGCGCCGGCCTTTGCCCTCGGTCCGTACGACGATGGCGAGATCATCTTTGGCGGCAACTACACCCTGGAAAGCGGCAAGACCGTCGATGGGGACCTGGTCGTCTTTGGCGGTAACGTGGAGATCCAGGAAGATGCGCTAGTGAAAGGCAGCATTGTTGTCTTTGGCGGCAATGTGACCCTGGATGGCACAATGGAAGGCGACCTTGTCATCTTTGGCGGGTCGGGTTCCCTGGGACCGAAGTCTGTAGTGGAGGGCGACCTCGTTACAGTCGGTGGTTCGGTCAGCCGCGCGGAAGGGTCGGTGGTGAAGGGCGATATTCAGAACGAGCCTGCCATTCAGATTCCCGCGCCAACGGTGCCGGATATTCCCGAGCCGAATGGGCCGTTGCCCGACCTGCCTGCCACCCCGATCGATATTGAGCCGATCAACCCGGTCAATGACGCGGTTCAGGCACTGGCCATGGCTTTCGTGATGGGCGCGCTTGCGATGCTGCTTGGATTGTTCCTTCAGCCGCAGATCGAACGCATGTCCCAAACCATCACAGCCCAGCCGATACTTGCAGGCGGTGTAGGTTTGATGACGCTGGTCGTATTCCCGATGGCGCTGTTGTTGATGATCGTCACGCTCATTTTGATCCCTGTGGCTGCTTTGGCGGTCATTGTTTTGGGAGCGGCCTGGGTCTTTGGCGCGGTCTCGATCGGCATGGAAGTGGGTGAGCGTTTCACCCGCGCCATAAACCAGACTTGGGCGCCTGTCCTTACGGCCGGGTTCGGTACCTTCTTCCTCTTTCTGGTGGTGGGCGGCATTGGCTTGATCCCATGCATCGGCTGGGTGCTCGAATTTGTGGTCGGCCTGGTCGGTATCGGCGCCTCGGTGTTGACGGTCTTTGGTTCGCGGAGCTATCCGCCCGCGATGGCGGCACCCGCACCGGCTCCGGTGGAGGAAGCGCTGCCCCCGGCGTCGTAATCGCCCGCTGTGTTAGAATCCCG
>CAYNQA010000272.1:0-4493 GCA_964399225.1 uncultured Anaerolineaceae bacterium | reverse complement strand
CCGGCGAAGATCATGTCTTCGGTCTTCTTGCCGCGCAAGAGACCATAGGACTGTTCGCCGAGTACCCAACGCAGCGAGTCGGCGATGTTCGATTTGCCCGAGCCGTTCGGCCCGACGATGGCGGTGATGCCCTCGCCGAATTGAAATTCCATGCGGGAGGCGAAGGTTTTATATCCGTGCAGTTCGAGAGATTTGAGGCGAAGAGGCATTTGGGTTTACGGTTTTCGATTTACGATTTTTGATTTACTACCAACTCATGGTATTTGAATTTTATTACAACCCCAGCGTTTTCAATGCCGCGCTGGCGGCGTTCTGTTCGGCGACTGATTTACTTGACCCGCTACCGCGGCCAAGAGGCTGTCCATTCAAACGAGCCTCCACCACAAAAATGCGGGCGTGTTCAGGTCCGATCGTTTCTACGATCACGTACGCGGGACTACCAAGTTTCTGTCCTTGAGAATACTCCTGCAACCGCGACTTGTCGTCAGCAAGGTCCGTTTTTGAAAAGATCGTGCGGGCGGCCGATTCGAACAATGGCTCAATGAAGCGGCTGCAGGCATCCACCCCCGCTTCGAGGTAGAGTGCGCCGATAAACGCTTCAAAGGCGTCACACAACAAATTGTCGCGGTCCCGCCCACCAGAGGCCAGTTCACCGCGACCCAATCGTAATGCCGCTCCCAAATTCATTTCACGTGCATATGAGGCAAATTGCTCCGTCCGCACAAGGGAAGAACGCAGGCGAGTTAGCTCGCCTTCCGACATTTCTGGAAAATGATGATACACCCATGCGCCTGCCAAGAAATCCAGCACGGCATCACCCAGGAATTCAAGGCGCTCGTTGTCCTCCTGCGCATGCGGCACTTCGTTCACATATGAGCTATGTGTGAGCGCGCGCGCGAACAGGTACAACTTCTTCACAGGCAGACCGAGCCGCTCGATCAGTTCTTGCACCGGGCGTAAATCGGCTCCGCCATTGGATTGTGCAACCATAGGGGACCTCCCGGAACTCAGGGAGCGCCAGATCCCGCCGGTTGGTGGAATCTCGCGGTCCATCAGTTCCATACATCAATGCGGCGAATTGTAATGCCAGATGGGAAAATGGCAAAGGTTTGATGGAAATGATTACAAAACCACACCCCGGACCAGGCATCCGGAACGCAGCCACAATTGCGATAGTTTCAAGGCCCCGCCTGCCCCCTGTTCAAATCGATGAACGTCTAGATCGCAAATATCTTTTTCCAATCAAGCATCGGTTTTATTTGCTCAACGGGAATCTGGCCTTCTGGAACATAACCGACGAACGACCGGTTGTACTGATCCTCGGTGCCATCCGCCATGTGCCAGGATAGGGGCATTTTGAATATCCCCACCGATGATGTGTCACGATCATGATCGGGCAATGCCGTTTCAAAGGTAATGACCATCATCCCATCCACGGTTTCCGCCACTTCCGCCACGGTCGCTTCGTGGATCCAGCGCAGCCATTGCTGGTCGACGTTTTTCTGGCCATCCGGCTGAATGGTGGTACGTTTCCGAATGATCTCATCACCCATCGTGTAAATCCAGGTTCCATCCACGCTCGATTTTCCACGATTGAGGAACTCGGCCGGCAACAAACCGACCTTCTGGGATGTTTCTATGCTCTTTGCGATCTGCCACGTACTGGGTTTTTTATCCACAAAGCGCAGCCACAAAATGCTTGCGCCCTGCCGATAATCCCGCTCGGATGTCGGCTTGACGAAATATGCGCCGGGTATTTTCCCACTCGACTCAATTTCCCGGTACCATTTTGGCTTCGCGGTCAATCCGCCGGGTGGACGGTTTCCACGGATATGCTGGCAATGCTCTGCTGTCTCATTGCACACAGCACGCGTGACGATCAACTCAAGTGAACGAGCATGCTCCTCCCGCCAGGCCGTAATGTGATAACGTTCCCATTCACCAATAATGCCGCGAATGCCGCTGTGCGCGGGTGAATGAATCTCTTCCTCGACCTCTTGCGGAGTGAGCACTTCCCAATGCAAGTCAGATGCCTCTGTCACGCGCAAGTCTGTCAAGCGCATAACCTCATGCCATGCCCAAGTAGGAAAGGTCCCCCGCATCGAATGGAGGATGCCATGAGCTTCCTCGGTGGTTTTGCTCATCATTTCATACGCATGCTCGGTCCGCAGCAAGTCGATCAATCCCTGA
Organism: uncultured Anaerolineaceae bacterium; assembly: GCA_964399225.1. Classification (GTDB taxonomy): domain Bacteria; phylum Chloroflexota; class Anaerolineae; order Anaerolineales; family Villigracilaceae; genus Denitrolinea. The sequence goes on along the minus strand of CAYNQA010000272.1, from coordinate 2,303 downwards.
CGGCGCGTCTGGGTACTTTTCGATTTGACATTGGGCAGGTACCAACCGATCCTGTCTCGCCAGTACTTTTCTTGTGTTGCTGCAAGTTTTGGCTTTGGGGCATCGGGAGCGCCGTCGTACGCCGCCGCTTTATCTGCGCAAATTCTTTCAACGGCGGCATCATCGAGCTGGCGGACTTCGGCTTCGATCTCAGGACGCCGCAAGCGCACCAAAAGGTCTTTCGGGTCAGCCCATGAGCCGTGCGCACTGGCATACCGCATCCCGGAAAAATGAACCACCATGTATTGCAACCACAAAGGAAAGCGCTTTGGCTCATCCATGAAGCGCTGGTTGATCATGTCCAGCAATTCGAATTGATTTTTATGTGAGATGGATCGTTTGTATTTTTCGGCTCGCCAACGGGCAATGTCCTGCAAGGTGACCTGCCGATCAGATGGGAACCTGGTAATAAAATCGCTCTCGGGTGTAGAAAAGCTTGGATTCGACTTCTTTAGCTTATACCAAGCCAGTCTGCGCTCTTCATTCTTGTCAAACGTCTCAAGGAAGGCAATGATCTTGTCTTTTTCTTTCTCGACCATCGGCAGGGAAACTGCTTCCTTGAACACTAATTCCTCGCCTTCGGGGATGTATTTCGGATGGCTCGGATCCATGGCTTCGTGCCTGCGTGTGCGGCTCTCGATCCAGTTGCCAAGAGTATCGCAATGATGGCGCCATTGGGCAAGAACACCGTTCACAAATCCGTGTTCCCCGCGCACATCCTTCGGCCAGCTCTGCACAAACATGGAGTGAATTCGATTGATCGAGGCAAGTTCCTGTTCATCGATTGGGTCGAATTCCATGTAATCCGCGCGAACGTCGCTTTTTAGAAAGTAATCCCGGAGATCCGTGTATTCTTTATATGCCTCAGCCGCGCTGAACTCCCAATCCCGTTTATATTCTTCCACCTCACCGTGCAAGGTTTTAATATCCCTATTCTTGTAATGCTTCCAGAGATCAATTTCCTGGTAAAAAAACAGAAAATCGCGCAGTTTTTTCTCGCGCATCGGATAAATGATCTTACGCAAGTAATCATTCTGCCATTGAAAATAAACAGTTGATGGTATGCCGCCGGAATTGCGAGCGTTTGTTTCATCTTTCCCCCCTCCCAGGCTTGCCAAGGATCGAGGCAGCAACAGGGACCCGGCAAACAGAGAATAAAGTTTCAGAGCATCACGGCGCGAGATTGGCTGATTGTTCATTGGTGTCTCTTTGAAAGCGGTTTTGGATATTTAATTTACCATGAATGTGGATAAAGAATACCCTATTTCGCAGGCTGGCTAACAAAAATAATAAGTAAATCCGTTAAAAACGATCAGGGCAGGCTGAACAGCCTGCCCTGATTCGATAACTCGGGCCTTCGTTATTTCAGCACGGGTCCCGCATCAATGACCTCTTGCGGTGTCCCTTCGGTGAACTTCGCGAAGTTCTGGATGAACCGCGAAGCCAGGTCCTTGTAGCGTTTGTCGTAGTCCGCACGGCTCGGCCAACTGGACCACGGCTCCAACACGGAATCCGGCACGTCGGGACAGGTTTTTGGGACTTCGAAACCGAATACCGGATCCTTGTAATACTGCACATTCACGAGCTTGCCGGTCAAGGCAGCGTTGAGCAGGGCACGCGTGTGCTTGATGCTGATGCGCTTGCCGACTCCGTACGGTCCGCCTACCCAACCGGTGTTGACCAGCCAGCACGTCACACCGTAACGTTGAATTTTGTTTTTGAGCAATTCCGCATACTTATACGGATGATGCACCATGAACGGTCCGCCAAAGCAGGCACTGAAGGTGATTTCCGGTTCATCGCGCATGCCCACCTCGGTCCCGCCAATTTTTGAGGTGTAACCGGAGATGAACTGATACAACGCCTGATTGGGAGTCAAGCGTGCAATAGGAGGCATCACACCGCTTGCGTCGCAGGTCAGCAGGATGATGTTCTTCGGGTGACCAGCCTTTTTCTCCGGCACCGCGTTGTTGATGAACTCCAGCGGATACGAAGCGCGCGTGTTTTCCGTGATCGAGTCATCGTCAAGGTCGATCATGCGTGTGATCGGATCAAACGGAACATTTTCGAGTATGGTTCCAAAGCGTTTGGTCGTCGCGTAAATCTCAGGCTCGGCGGATTCAGAGAGGCCAATCACCTTGGCATAGCATCCACCTTCGAAGTTGAACACGCCGTCGTCGCTCCAGCCATGTTCATCGTCACCGATCAGGCGGCGGGTCGGATCGGCGGAGAGGGTGGTCTTGCCGGTGCCGCTCAAACCGAAG
>CAYNQA010000271.1:0-4533 GCA_964399225.1 uncultured Anaerolineaceae bacterium | reverse complement strand
CAGACCTCGATGTGGCCGGTCCGGGTCGGCTGGGCGCCGCGAATCGTCAGCTCGCGGCGGATCTCAGCTAAGGGGATGAGGTATTGCTTCGACATAAGGCGATTATACAAAAAATGGCGGTGCCGACCGGAACTGATTTACCGGGGAGTATAATCACACCAGCTTTGTCTGAAAACACATAAGACCAGTTCACCCTCCCCGAACACGGATTTCACTCTACACGACGAGCGAGCGTGGAGAGAATCAGAAATGGCAAGAGAGAGAGGTTGAAATGAAAAAAGCACTCACCGTACTGCTGCGTTCGTTGGGCATTCTTATCCTGGTTGTGGTAATTGCGCTGGCTGGGTTCCTGCAATTCGGCAATTATCACCCCGCCCCCGTGGAGACCGCCGCAGTGACCTGCCCCGAAGATGCTCCCATGCTCGAGCCGGGCCAGTCGCTCAAGGTGTTGACGTGGAACGTTCAAACCATGTCGGGCAAGAATTACGTCTTCTGGAGCGACCTGCCCAACAACGACGGCCCCGACGAAAAACCATCCCAGGAAGATATCACTGCCACATTCGAAGAGGCCGTCCGCATCATCCGTGACGAGGATGTGGACATCATCATGATCCAGGAGATCGACGACGGCGCAGAACGCACCTACTACGAGGATCAAATGTCCCGTCTGGCCGGGATGCTGCCGGAGTATGCCTGCTACACATCAATCTTCGATTGGAAATCGGCCTACGTCCCGCATCCGCGCATCCATGGAAGTGTGGGCTGGAAGGTTGCGATCCTGTCGAAATACCAGATCAGCGAAGCCGAACGCATCCAGCTTTCCACGGTCAGCAAAAGTTTTCTCGAAGACCAGTTCAAGATCCAACCCGCCATTCTGAAAGCGTCCATGCCCGTCGCAGGCGGCGGTGAATTTGCCGCACTGACCCTGCACCTCGACCTGTACGTGCCCGGCACCAACGCCAAAGACCTGCAATTGGCAGAGATCGACGAACAACTCAGTGCGTTGACGCAAGCAGGCATCCCCTGGGTGCTGGGCGGTGACTTCAACCTGCTCCCCTTCGACGCCGCCGCCTACACGCGCCTCGCGCTGGAACAACAAAAATACTACAACCCCAACAGCGAACTGAAATTCCTGACCGACCGCTATCAAGTCGTGCCGACCATGGAAGATGTGACGGGACCCGATTTCGCCAAATGGCTCACGCGCTGGCCCAACGATCCATCCATCGCAGGCCCGGACCGCACACTGGACTACTTCTTCCTTTCCAGCGGCATCCAGTTCAGCGACCATTATGTCAGGATGGAAGACACACTGCACATTTCCGATCACCTGCCCGTCATCATGGTGTTTGAGATTCCCTAGCATCACAGGCACATCACACATAAAAAACGTCGGAAACCTTGAGGTTTCCGACGTTCTCTTTTTTAGTATCGTCCCCTTTGCAATGTAATTTCAGGGTTCGCCAACTCATCCTCCCTGGCCGGGAAGACCTGCACCGCGCAGGCCTTGAACTCGGGGATCTTCGCCTGCGGGTCGAGCGCATCGTTGGTCAGTAAATTTGCAGCGGCTTCGTGGAAGTGCCACGGAATGAACACCACACCCACTGTCGTCTTCTCGGTCACAGTGGCGCGCAGGACGATCTCACCGCGGCGCGATGTCACGCGCACAGGCATATTGTTCTCGATGCCGTGCATCTCCGCATCGGCGGGGTGCATCTCGAGGCGCGCTTCGGGGTAGGCTTCGTTCAGCGACGAGTTGCGCGTCATCGTGCCGCCGTGCCAATGCTCGAGAACGCGTCCTGTCGTGAGGATGAACGGATACTCGTCGTCGGCTTCTTCTTTCACAGGCACATAATCGAGCGGGATGAACTTGCCGCGTCCGCGTGGGAAGGATTCCTTGAAGAGCGTGGGCGTGCCGGGATGATCCAGGCTCGGCACCGGATAGATCAAGCCGACCTCGTCAATGCGCTCGTACGTGATGCCCGCATAATCCGGATTGACACTGCCCATCTCGCGCAGGATCTCCTCGGGGTGAGCGTAATCCCATTTCGCGGTCACCCGCTTCAACCGTGACTCGAGGCGGGTCGCTACGTCGCAAATAATTTTCCAGTCGGGACGCGACTGTCCACGCGGGGGATGCGCGGCACGGACGCGTTGCACACGGCGGTCCGTGTTGGAGAACGTCCCGTCTTTTTCCGCGAACGGAGTCGCGGGCAGGAACACGTCCGCATAAGCGGCGGACTCGTTGATGAAAACGTCCTGCGCCACGAGGAATTCCAACTGCTCCATGTGCTTGCGTGTCTCGTTCAGGTTCGGCTCGGACATCATCGGATTCTCGCCCATGATGTAGAGCGCGCGGATGCCGCCTTCGTGCGCGTGACTCAGGATCTCGGTGGTGGTCAAGCCGAGTTTCAGGCTCAGTCCGCCCGGCTCGATGTTCCAGGCCTTCTCCCATTTGGCGCGGTTGTCGGGATTATCAACCCGCATGTAGCCGGGATAATGGAAGGGCATCGAACCCATGTCGCTCGCGCCTTGCACGTTGTTTTGCCCGCGCAACGGATTCAAACCGGTCCCTTCGCGGCCAATGTGTCCGGTCAGGAGCGCGAGGTGCACCAACGCCAATCCTGACGCGGTGCCGTGCGATAACTGCGAAATGCCCATGCCCCAATAGATGGCGGCATTGCTGGCCTTGGCATACATCCGTGCGGCTTTGCGAATATCTTCGGCGGGCACGCCCGAGATCTCTTCCGCATACTCCGGCGTGAACTTCTCCAGCGTCTCGACGTATTCCTGATAGCCTTCCGTCCGGTTCGCCAGAAACTCATTGTTGACGAGATTCTCTTTGACGATGACATGCGCCATCGCGCTGAACACGACCACGTTCGTGCCGGGTTTGAGCGGCAGCCACATTTCGGCAAAGTCGACCAGCTCGATGCGCCGTGGGTCAATGACGATCATCTTCGCGCCGTTCTTTCGTACGGCTTCCTTCATTTGTAACGCAATGATGGGATGGTTTTCGCTGGTGTTCGAGCCGGTCACGATGAACACATCGTTCAGCATCACCTGCGAGGCGGTGTTGCTCATCGCCGAGGTCCCCAGCGACTGCTGAAGCGCCACCACCGACCCCGCATGGCACAGACGCGTGCAATGGTCCACGTTGTTGGTGCGGAAAATGGAGCGGTACATTTTTTGCAGGAGGTAGTTATCTTCGTTGGTGGCCTTGGCACAGCAATAGACCGCCATCGCATCCGCGCCGTCGCGCTGATAAATGTGCGTGAGGTTGTCGGCGACATAGTCGAGCGCCTCGTCCCATGTCGCTTCGCGCCACTCGGAGAGGTCAAAGGCCTGCGTGCGCTTACCCGGTTCCTGTTTCACTTTGCGGATGAGCGGAGTCGTCACGCGTTTGGGATGGTAAACGTAATCGTACCCAAAGCGCCCTTTGACGCACAGATTCCCCTGGTTGACCGGCGAGTTGAACGGCGAGGTGACCTTGAAGATAAAGTCATCCTTCACGTGCAGTTGCAATGTACATCCCACACCGCAGTAGGGACAAGTAGTGGTAACAACGCGATCGGATTGAATCATAAGTACCTCATTAAAATATCAACACAAAGGCTCAAAGACGCCAAGGCACAAAGTTTTTTTATTCTTCGTGACTTCGTGCCTTGGTGCCTTCGTGTCACGAATCATCAGACAAAAACAAAACGCCCCGCGCATGAGCCACGGGGCGTTCACGCGGTTTCGTTATTATACTCGCTCGACCTTGACCGCACTCACCTTGTACTCGGGAATCTTCGCCACCGGGTCCACGGCGTTGCCGGTCAACACATTGGCAGGGACCTCCGCAAAGTGGAAAGTCATGAAGACCATGCCGCGCGGAAGTTTATCCGTCAAATGCGCCTTGCCGGTCACCTCGCCGCGGCGGGACGTGACGCGGATCAAGTCGCCGGTCTCCACGCCAAGCGCAAAGCCATCCACATCGTTGATCTGGATCTCGCCCTCGGGCACGACCCAATCGAGTCCCTCCGAACGGCGGCTCATGGTCCCGCCGTGCCAGTGCTGGAGGATGCGCCCCGTGTTCAATGTGAACGGATATTCCGAATCGGGATTCTCGAGCGGCTCGCGGAAGGTCAGCGGCGTGAACTTGCCGAGTCCGCGCGTAAATTTTTCCTTGTGCAGGATCGGCGTGCCGGGATGCTCAGGGTTCGGGCACGGCCATTGCAGTCCGCCATGCTCGAGACGTGCATGTGAGATTCCAGTCATCGAAGGAGTCAACGCGGCGATCTCGTTCCACACCGCCGATGAATCCGCGTAGTTCCAATCTGTGACGGGATGGACCGTCTGGCTGGAGAGATCTCCGTTCGAGCGGCTGATGCGCTTGCCGAGGTCGCAGATGATATCGAGGTCGCGCCGCGCGCCTTGCTTGATCGGCAGTGCCGGGCGCACTTTCTGCACGCGCCGCTCGGTGTTGGTGAAGGTGCCTTCTTTTTCGGCGAAGCTGACACCGGGCAGAACCACGTCCGCAAGTTGGGC
>CAYNQA010000270.1:0-4564 GCA_964399225.1 uncultured Anaerolineaceae bacterium | reverse complement strand
TCCCTTCCAGTGCCTCGCGGACCTGATGACCATCATGGAGAAAAAAGGGTCGCGACCTGCGCAAGAAGAAGATCGTCGTTTCATGGGCCTACGCCGCTTCGTACCTCAAGCCGATCTCCGTGCCGCAATCGCTGATCCTGCAAATGCCCCGCTTCGGCATGGACGTGACCCTGGCCTATCCGCCCGAATTCCCGCTCATGCCCGACATCGTGGAGCAGGCAAAGGATGAAGCGAAGAAGGCTGGCACCGCATTCGAGATCATTGACAGCAAAGACGGGATGACCGAAGCCTGCAAAGATGCCGACGTGATCTACGCCAAGAGCTGGGGTCCGCTGCTCACCACCACCGACAAGGTGGAAGGCAAGCGCCTGCAGGATATGTACAAGCACTGGATCATGGACGATGCCAAGCTGGCTGTGGCGAACAAGGATGCCATTTACATGCACCCGCTTCCCGCCGACCGCGACATCGAAGTGACCAGCAAGGTGCTCGACGGCCCGAACTCGGTCGTGTTCGATGAGGCCGAAAACCGCCTGCACGCTCAGAAGGCGGTCATGGCGTTGACGATGGCCTAGGAAGTAAGCAGGTACAGAAGTACACAGGTACACAAGTTTGCTCGGACATGTGTACCTGTGTACGTGTCTACGTGTGTACCTGCAATCGAAAACCGCTCCAGGAGATTTATCAATGACCAATAAACTCGCCGTCATCGCAGTGGGCGGAAACTCGCTCATCAAAGACGACAAGAATGTGACTGTGGAAGACCAGATGGAAGCCCTGCGCGAAACCTCCCACCACATCGCGGACATGATCGAAGCGGGCTGGGATCTGGCCATCGGCCACGGCAACGGGCCGCAGGTTGGCTTCATCCTGCGCCGCTCCGAGATCGCCGCCAAAGTGGAGGGCATGCACGAGGTCCCGCTGGATGTCTGCGGCGCGGATTCGCAGGGCGCTATCGGCTACGAGTTCCAGCAGGCGCTGCAAAACGAATACCTCAGACGCGGAATCAAAAAGACCGCGGCCACCGTCATCACACAGACGCTGGTGGACAAAAATGATCCCGCCTTCCAGAAACCCACCAAACCCATCGGCTCGTTCATGGACGAGGCCAACGCCAGGCGCCGCGAAAAAGAAATGGGCTGGTCGGTGGTCGAAGATGCCGGGCGTGGATGGAGACGGGTCGTCCCTTCTCCGCTTCCCAAGCGCATCGTTGAACTCGATTCGGTCAAACTGCTGCTCAAGGCCGGGGTCACCGTCATCACGGTCGGCGGCGGCGGCATCCCGGTGATCGACAAGGGCAATGGTGAGTTTCAAGGCACCGCAGCCGTCATCGACAAAGACTTTGCCTCCTCGCTCCTTGCGCAGGAACTCGGCGCTGACCTGTTCCTGATCGCCACTGCTGTGGAGAAGGTCGCCATCAACTTCGGCAAGCCCGAACAGAAATGGCTCGATAAACTGACTCTTGCTGAGGCCAAACAATACCTGGCTGAAGGCACGCACTTTGCCAAAGGTTCCATGGCCCCCAAGATTCAGGCCATCGTCTGGTTCCTTGAGAACGGCGGCAAGCAAGCCCTCATCACCACTCCCGAACACATCGGCCGCGCCCTGAAGGGCGAGACCGGCACGTGGATCGTTCCGTAAACCCGTAGCAGGGGCGGGGTAACCCCGCCCCTGCAATTTCAAATGAATCGCCTCCACCCCGCCATCGCCATCTTCATCACCGCCATCCTTGCGTATGGATTGTTGATTCCATCCCTTGGCTTCTATTGGGATGATCTGCCCATGTCTTGGATCCGGTATGAACTGGGGCCGCAGGCAATGACGCTCTACTTTTCCAGCAACCGTCCTGTCTGGGGAATGCTCTACCAACTCACCACACAGATCCTGCCCCATGTGCCGGTCTACTGGCAGATATTCGCCCTGCTCCTGCGCGCGCTCACGGGGATCTTATTCTTCGCTTTCGTTAGAAGAATCTGGCATGGCCGTGACTCATTTGCCTTGATCGCTGCCTTTATTTTTCTCCTATATCCCGGCTTCAACCAACAATGGGGTTCATATCTTTACAGCCATTTTTTCATTGTCCTGAATTTTTTCCTGGCTTCGCTCTACTTCAACCTGCGCGCAATTGATGAGCCGCAGCGCTTCCGTATCCACACTGGTTTGGCCCTGCTCTTTTCCGCGCTCAACTTGTGGATGATGGAGTATTTCTTCTTCCTCGAATTGGTTCGCCCGTTCCTCATCTTCTTTGCGATCCAGGCACGCGACGTGCAAACCCCGCTCAAACAACTTGTCGTCAAAGCCGCGCGGATATCCATTCCCTACCTCCTCGTTTGGATCGCCGACTTGATCTTCCGCTTCACCGTGTTCAATAATACGGTTTACACCACCAGCCTGATCGACATTCTAAAAGAAGACTTCCTCGGCGGTCTCACCCACCTGACCGAAATGATCCTCGCCTCTTTCTGGACGGTGAGCGGGTCTGCCCTCGCGCAGATCTTCCACCTCCCAAACCCCGCCGCCGACGGCCCGCGCGTGACCGCCATGGTTGGGGGAGTCGTTGTTGCTGTATTCATCATTGCCCGATACGCGATAAGCAAAACGCAGGAAAACAATCACACAAGCGAAAGCACGCCTTCCAACCCCTCTCGCCTATCTACCATTCTCTTTTCCTTTCTTGCACTTTTCTTCGCGGGTTGGCCGTTCTGGTTAATTGATTTTCCACCAGCTCTCGGCCACCCGACCAGCCGATTCACATTGCCCTTCATGGTGGGAGTCAGCCTGCTCGTGGCGGGTTTGCTCGACTTCATTCCCTGGGCGCGGTGGCGATATTTGCTGGCCGGAATACTGATCGCTTTGTGCGCTGGACGTCAGGTCTTCTGGTCAAACGATTATCGCCTCGAATGGGACCGCCAGACCAATTTATTCTGGCAGATGACATGGCGCGCACCAGGCCTTGCCCCTGATACAACTGTCCTGCTCAATGACCGCGCATTTCTCGCGCCTGCTCCTGGTGCCGACCCGGTTGATGCGCGGGTGCTGAACTTCTACGCGGATAATTCTCTTGCCGCTTCATTGAACTGGGTCTATGACCCCAATGCATCTGCCGAGCAGGTCCGCTATGTGTTGTTCTATCCCAAATCGCGCATTGGCAATAGCCTGCCGTCATTTGAACCAGGCCTGGCCATTGACTATGATTTCCTTGCCGCAAAGTTTCACGGCAACACATCGCAGGTCGTTGCGTTCTTTTATGCGCCGCCCGGTTGTTTACGCCTGCTCGATCCGGATATTGATGTCGTGAATCGTTTCATCCCCGATGAGACGCTCATGCGTGAGGCGGCCGGATTATCCTCGTCCGCGTGGATCATGCCTGGGGGAACAGCGACCCCGCCAGAGGTGTTCGGAAGCGAGCCTGAGCAAGGTTGGTGTTTCTACTTCGAGAAGGCAGATCTCGCCCGCCAGGAGTCGGATTGGGAGGAGGTGGTCCGCATTGCGAATATTGCATTCGCGTTGGACGATCATCCCAATGACCCTGTGGAGCGTTTTGTTTATATTGAAGGATATGCCCACGTGGGGGAGTGGGCTCGCGCGCAGGAGCTTTCGGTGGATGCGTGGCGTGTTTCAAAGGATTTTATGGGCCCGATGTTGTGCCGCTTGTGGGATCGCATTGCGTTGGAGACGAAAGAAGATGCCGAGCAGCGCGCAGCGGTCGAGTCGATGCGTGAGAAATTTGTCTGTACGCGATGATGTTCGGTCTGACAAGTTATGACAGATTTTTCTTGTTCATTTCAGATGTTCGGGCTAGAATATTTTTGCACAAACAGGTATAATTTTATTTGTATAGACAATTAGGAAAGGAGGCCCCGCCGCAAAGTACCTACGCTTGCTACTTGTTTTCCACTCGTCACAACCAAATACATTACTCTTGGAGGAGTAACCATGCGTACTACACTGTCCAAAATCGCCTTGCTGGCGCTGATTTTCGTGCTTGCTTTCACGGCTTGTGCGCCAAAAGTCGAAGAAGTGGGCGGGTTCCAGATCCCCGCTATTGAAGATGGTAAGTTCAACGTTGCCATGGTCTTGATCGGACCGCACGATGATGGCGGCTGGTCGCAGGCTCACTACGAAGGACTTCTCTACATTACAGAGAAGGTCGAGAATGTGAATGTGGCCTATATCGAGAACGTTCCCGAAGGCGCTGACTCAGAGCAGGTCTTCCGCGCGCTTGCTCGCAAGGGCTTCGACCTGATCTTCGGCACCTCGTTCGGTTACATGGACCCGATGGAGATCGTGGCGGGCGAGTTCCCGGATACGATGTTCATTCACCTGACCGGCATCAAGTCCAATGGGACGAACTTCGGCAACCTGATGGGCGCCATGGAAAACATGAAGTTCCTGGCTGGCATGCTGGCTGGCGCTCGCGCCAAACAGGATGGCGAGACCAAGATCGGTTACATGGCCACCTTCCCGATCCCTGAGGAGATCCGCCTGGGTAACGCGATTGCGTTGGGTATGAAGAAGACCTGCCCCGAATGCACCATGGATGTGCGCTGGATCAATACCTGGC
>CAYNQA010000269.1:0-4574 GCA_964399225.1 uncultured Anaerolineaceae bacterium | reverse complement strand
ATCTTGGCTTTCTCGGAGGCTTCCTTCAAACGTTGCAGCGCCTGGCGGTCGTTGCGCAGGTCAATGTTGTTGTCGCGCTTGAACGTGTCGGCGAGGTGATCCATGATGCGCAGATCGAAGTCGTCGCCGCCGAGGAAGGTATCGCCGCTCGTGGACTTGACCTCAAATACACCGTCGCCCACCTCCAGCACAGACACATCGAAGGTGCCGCCGCCGAGGTCGTAGACGATGATGGTTTCATTTTTCTTTTTGTCGAGGCCATACGCGAGGGAGGACGCAGTCGGCTCGTTGATGATGCGCAGCACTTCGAGGCCCGCGATCTTGCCCGCGTCTTTGGTGGCGTTGCGTTGCGCGTCGTTGAAATATGCGGGCACGGTGATGACCGCCTGCGTGACGGGCTCACCGATGTAGGCTTCCGCGTCCGCTTTGATCTTGGCGAGGATCATCGCCGAGACTTCGGGCGGGCTGTAGTCGCGCTCACCCATTTTGACGCGCACATCGCCATTGGCCGCGCCTTCCACCGCATAGGGGACGAGTCCCTTGGCGCGACGGACTTCGGCGTCTTCAGCTTTACGTCCCATGAAACGCTTGATCGAGAAGACAGTGTTGGTCGGGTTGGTGATGGCCTGATTGCGCGCCACGCGACCGACGAGGCGTTCGCCATTTTTGTTGATCGCCACGACCGAGGGAACCAGCCGCTCCCCCTCCGCGGATGGGATGACGACAGGTTCGCCACCTTGCATGAAGGCCGCGACAGAGTTGGTCGTGCCGAGGTCGATTCCGATGATTTTTGCCATAATAAGTTCTCCAGTTTCAAGTGTCAGGTGTCAGGTCACGTGGCAGGCAACCTGATACCTGACACGTGGCACGTGACACTCTGCTATTGCGCCACCCTGACCAATGCTGGTCGAATGACTCGTTCACCAATCACATACCCATTCCGCACCACGGCGATGACGTGTTCGCTGGGGACGTCCGCGTTCGGTTCGTGCGAGATGGCTTCGTGGAAGTTCGGGTCAAAGGGTTTGCCTTCCGCTTCCATGCGCTTCACGCCTTCGGACTCCAACACGGACTGGAACTTGCGCGCGATCAACTCGATTCCGCCCGCCCACGCGTTATCCGCGGGACGATTGGCGAGGGCAAGCTCGAGATCGTCCAAAACGGGCAACAATTTCTGGATGATATCGCCCTTCATGTTGGCGCGCTGAGTTTCCGCGTCGCGCTGGATGCGGTTCTTGTAGTTGACGAATTCCGCCTGGGCGCGCTGCCAGCCGTCGCGATGTTCTACGACCTTGGCCTCGGCCTCTTCGAGTTTCTTCATCAACTCGGCGACGTCAACTTGCGACTGTTCCGTCGCTTCGACGGGCGTCTCGGTCACTTGCTCTTCTTTGGGTTCGTTGTGTTTGTGTTTCTTGTCGGTCATAGTCTTCCAATATTTACAAAATATTTTTTACAACCCCGAAGGGGTGAAATTCTCTGACATCCCTTCGGGATTATGTGCGCCGCGCGTTTCTCGGGCTACAATCATCACATCCCTTCGGGATTTTTCTTACTCGCCGCCGATATTTTCCGTCACCAGATCGGACAGCAAGCCAGCGACAAATCGCACGGTAGGAATGGTGCGGGCGTAGGACATGCGCATGGGACCCAACACGCCGAGCATACCGGTCGCGAGTCCAGGCACGCCGTAGCGGGCGAGGACCATCGAGCATTGACGCAACTCTTCCCAGCCGCCCTCGCCGCCGATCAGCACTTGCAGTCCGCCTACGCTGGCTCCGTTGGAGGTGCGCGCCAGCAAATCTTGCAGGGTACTGCGCTCCTCGAAGAGCTTCAACGCGCGGCGGGCTTCATCCGACTCGGCGAATTCGGGTTCGGCCAGCAGATTGGTCTGGCCGTCGGTGTAGATCTGTCCGCTGACGTGAGCTTCGGCGCGGCGCAGGTCAGCGACGATGAGGGTCAGGATGTCCTGTTCGAGCGCGTCGGAGCGGGTTGGGAGGGCGGAGATCTCGTCCACGGTGCGACCCGCCATGAGCGGGGAAAGACGCGAGGCTGTCTGGCTGAGGCGTTCCTGAGTCACTGGTTCGGCCAATGTCAGAATTTGCTGTGAGACTTCGCCGCCCGCCATCACCATCACCATGAGGACTTGCCGGCCTTGAGTCGAGATCAATTCCACATGTTTGAAGCGGGCGCGCTCGGGATGCGGCGCCGTGACCAGCGACACGCCCTGCGATTGATGCGCCAGCACCGAGGCGGCGAGGGTCATCCATTGCTCCACTTCGGGGCGGGACTGGTAGAACTGGTGCGAGATGGTCTGCTGGACGGTCTCGGGCAGTTCGGCGTTCGGCATCATCTGGCCGACGAAGACGCGGTAGCCCTCTTCGGTGGGGACGCGGCCCGCGGACGTGTGCGGCTGGCGCAGGTAGCCCATCTCGGTCAGCGCGGCCATCTCGTTGCGGATGGTGGCGGGGCTGAGGTCGAGGTGGTAGCGTTCGACCAGCCGCTTCGAGCCGACAGGTTGGGCGGTCTCGTTGTAGTCGCGGATGATGAGGAGGAGCAGGGTCTGCTGACGTTCAGAGAGGTTGGGCATATTGGTGTTGTTAGCACTCAAAGAAAGAGAGTGCCAATCAAACGGGGTCAATAATAACATGCGTGAGAAAAGGCAGTCAATAAGAGGAGTGTAAGAGGAAGTAAAATCGAAGCATGAGATACGAAACCATTCGCAATGCAACCTTGCCCAAGATCGGTTTTGGGACCGGACGCCTCGGCGGGGCAATGTGGGCCAACCGTTGGCGTGACTCGCACTGGCTGGCCGCGGTTCGCTCCGCCCTCGAAGCGGGTTACTCGCACCTCGACACGGCAGAGATGTACGCCCTCGGCTACTCGGAGGAACTCATCCGCCGCGCCATCCGCGAGACGGGCACGCAGCGCGAGAATTTGTTCATCACATCGAAGGTCTGGCCGAATCATTTGAGCTACAAAAACGTGCTGCGCGCCTGCGAGGGAAGCCTGCGCCGCCTCGGCACGGACTACCTCGACCTGTACCTGATCCACTGGCCGAATCCGTTCCTCCCATTGAGCGAGACATTTCGCGCCTTGAATCAACTCGTCCGCGAGGGGAAGGTGCGGCACATTGGGGTGAGTAACTTCAACTTGAAGCGGCTCAAAGAGGCGCAAGCGTTGTCCGCCTCTCCCCTGCTGACGAACCAGGTCCCCTACTCCATTCACACGCGGACCTATGTCCGCAACGGCGTGATCGAACATTGCCAGCAGAACGACATCCTCGTCACGGCCTACACACCTGTCGAGCACGGGCGCGTCCGCTCAGACGGGGTGATCCGCTCCATCGCCGAGGCGCGTCACGTTACGCCGCATCAGGTGGCGCTGGCATGGCTGGTCGCCCAGCCGCGCGTCATCACCATTCCGATGTCGTTCAACCCGAAGCATCAAAAAGAAAACCTTGCCGCGGCAGAGATCGAACTATCGCAATCTGAGATCGAGCAACTCAACCAACGGGCCTGACATGAAATACGAAACCGTCCACAACGTGACCCTGCCCAAGATCGGCTTCGGGACGTGGAGCCTCGGCGGCGAGTCCAACCCGGACCCGAAGCTGGACTCCGCCTCGCTGGCCGCCTTGTATGCCGCCATCGAAGCCGGCTACACCCACTTCGACACCGCCGAAATGTACGCGGCCGGACATTGCGAGGAATTGATCGGGCAGGCCATCCGCGAAATGAACGTCCAGCGCGAGGCGGTCTTCATCACATCGAAGGTCCAGCCGTTCCATTTGCAATACGATGACGTGCTCAACTCCTGCGAGGCCAGCCTGCGGCGCCTGCAAATGGATTATCTCGATCTCTACTTGATCCATTGGCCTGCGCGTCACATGAAACTCGAAGAGACATTCCGGGCGTTGAACAAACTGGTCCGCGATGGCAAGGTGCTTCACCTCGGCGTGAGCAATTTCAACCTGAAACAACTCAAAGAATCGCAAGCCCATTCCGAAACGCCGATCATCACCAACCAGGTCCCCTACCGCCTGCCCGACAAAGCCTATGGTGAGAACGGCGTGCTGGAATACTGCCAGCAAAATGACATCCTGCTGACCGCGTACTCCCCGGTCAAATTCCGCAGCGTGCGGGTCAATAAAGCGGTCCGCGAAGCGGCGCAGGCGCATTCCGCCACACCGCACCAGATCGCGCTGGCCTGGCTGGTCAACCAACCGAGGGTCATCACCATCCCGATGTCGTTCGACCCGGGGCACATCCGCGAGAACTTCGAAGCCGCAGAGATCCAATTAAGCAGCGATGAGATGAGTCGTCTTGATAATGCGTGGGAAAAGTAAAATTAGCCCCTAGCACCATACGTTGTAACCATGAGACTACAAACCATCCCCTCCATCGAGATCACCCCCGGCCAGGAAACCGCCCTCGAACCGATGTTCCGCGTCCTCATCCACAACGATGACGTGACGCCGATGGACTTCGTGACGCACATCCTCGTCAGCATCTTTTTTCTCGGCTATCCCGAAGCGGTGAACATCATGCTCGATGCCCATCGCAACGGCATGTCAG
>CAYNQA010000268.1:0-4592 GCA_964399225.1 uncultured Anaerolineaceae bacterium | reverse complement strand
GCGTCACCGAGATCATCTCCGACCGCCTGCGCAACAGCCGACAGGCATTGTTGAAGACCTTGTGATATTTTTGCAGTTGCAGAGGTAACCCCGCCCCTGCATGAAACAGGTTTTCCCATGAACAATGAACAGGAACGCCTCAAACGATTGCGCGACCGTCAATTGGCCGACCGTGACCCGCTGGTGAAGCAGAAGAATTTTCAAAGCACCAGCGCGCAAAAGGCGCGGCGCGCCAGCGGCAAGAAACTTTCGCTCTCTGAGGAGTGGCGGCTGATCCCCAATGTCATCCGCAGTCCGTTGATCGGCTTGTTGGTGGGTATCGGCATCGTGATCGTTTTGCCGATGGTATGGATATCGGAATGGGCGTTCTGGGTTGGGGTCGGCGCGACGGTGATACTGATCATCTTTGGCCTGGTTGTGGGCAACGCACTCGACATCCGCGAACGGCTGAAAGATTCGATCAAGCACTAGGAAATATCTTGAAAAAGACCGGGCACCCAGAAATGCCCGGTCTTTTTGGTTTGAGATAAAATTGCCCCATGAAGGATAATCACGCCCTCGTTGATATTGATGAACTGATGGCTGCCCTGCCCGACACTTACAGTCTGGCCGACCGTGAACTGGTCATGCGGGCGTATCGCACGGCCGATGAGGCACATCGCGAACAGAAACGCGCCTCGGGTGAGGCGTACATCACACATTGCATCGCTGTAGCGAAGATCCTCTCCGACTTGCGCGTCCCACCGGATGTGGTGGCGGCTGGGCTTTTGCATGACACTGTGGAAGACACCACGATCACGCTCGACGATCTGCGCCGCGATTTTGGGGAAACCGTGGCCACCCTCGTAGATGGCGTGACCAAACTAACAAACCTGCCTCGCGTTTCGCGCGATGATCAGCACCCCACTAACGATGGGCATAATGCCACAGAAGAAGAATACACGCTTTCAAAACTTGGCCGCAAACGGGACATGGTGAGTGAAACGCTGCGCAAAACCTTCCTCGCCATGGGCGAAGATGTGCGCGTGGTGCTGATCAAACTCTCGGACCGCCTACACAACATGCGCACGCTCCAGCACACGTCCGATTCGAAACGCAAGCGCATTGCCCAGCAAACGCTCGACATTTTTGCGCCGTTGGCCAACCGTCTTGGCATCTGGCAGATCAAGTGGGAATTGGAAGACCTCTCGTTCCGTTATGTGAACCCGGAGAAATACCGGGAGATCGCAGAGAAACTGGCCGAGCCGCGCCCGGAACGCGAGGCCAGCATTGCAGCCATTATCGAAGCCATCAGCCAACTGCTCAGCCAGCACAACATCAAAGCGGAGATCAGCGGACGGCCGAAGCATATCTACTCCATCTACAAAAAGATGGTGAAGAAAGACAAGCCATTCGAACTGGTGCGTGACGTCCGTGCGGTGCGCCTCATCGTGCCGGACATTCCGGCCTGCTACTCCACCCTCGGCCTGATCCACACTCATTGGCGCCCCATCCCGCGCGAGTTCGACGATTACATCGCCAACCCAAAGGATAATTTTTACCAATCCCTGCACACCGCCATCATCTTCGATGACGGCAAGGCGGTGGAGGTGCAGATCCGCACGCCGGAGATGAACCAGAACGCCGAGTTGGGCATTGCCGCGCACTGGCGTTACAAGGAAGGCCGCGCGCGCGATTCGGCCTACGAGCAACACGTCAACTGGCTGCGGGCGATGATGGATTGGAAGCACGACGTAGACGACGCCCAGGAATTCGTGGATGGTATGAAATCCGACGTGTTCCAGGACCGCGTATACGTGTTCACGCCCAAAGGCGACATCATCGACCTGCCGGCCGGATCCACGCCGATCGACTTTGCCTATCACGTCCACACGGACATCGGGCACCGCTGTCGCGGGGCGCGGGTGAACGGGAAACTTGTCCCGTTGGATTTC
Source organism: uncultured Anaerolineaceae bacterium (assembly GCA_964399225.1). GTDB lineage: Bacteria > Chloroflexota > Anaerolineae > Anaerolineales > Villigracilaceae > Denitrolinea. The sequence goes on along the minus strand of CAYNQA010000268.1, from coordinate 2,658 downwards.
AGCATGAAAACCGGCGACCAGGTCGAGGTCCTGACGGCGAAACGGGGCGGGCCGAGCCGCGACTGGCTGAACGTCAACCTGGGTATGGTCCGCACGCAACGGGCTCGCTCCAAGATCCGCGCGTGGTTTAAGAAGGAAGATTACGACGCCAACCTGACCTCGGGACGTTCCCTGCTCGAGCGTGAATTGATGCGGCTGGGCATCCCGAACGTAAACTATGAGACGATGGCGCGCAGTTTCGGCTACAAACAGCCGGAGGAAATGTACGCAGACATCGGTTGCGGCGATCTTTCGCTCAGCAAGATCATCAAACAGATCGCAGAGACTCCCGAAGGCAGTGACCTGCTGGAGGCCGCCGCGCCAACCACCGATTCAACATCGAGCGAGGCCATTGATGTGGTGGGGTTGAAGGGACTGCTGACCACCATGGCGAAATGCTGCAACCCCATGCCCGGCGACCAGATCATCGGCTACATCACACGCGGACGCGGCGCCAGCATCCACCGCCAGGACTGCCCAAACATCTTGAGCGCGGGCGATCGCGAGCGGCTGGTGCGCGTTTCGTGGGGCAATCACGTGCGCACGTATGCGGTTCCGATCCAGATCCATGCCTTCGACCGTCAGGGTTTGATGGGCGACATCTCGAACCTGCTCAACACCGAGGGCGTGAACATCGCGGATGTGAATGTGAAGATCGCACAGAACATCGCCGAGCTGCGCCTGATCGTGGAAGTGCGTGACATCACGCAATTGAGCAGGATCCTGACACGGATCGAAAATATCCCCAATGTGCTGGACGCGCAGAGGGTTAAACCAGGATAGTTTATTTATCTTGAAGGATAAGCCAGGTTCTCCCTCGAAGGAACCTGGCTTTTGAATTTATAATCCGCCCATGTCAAAACATCGCATCCTCCCCACCCTCTCGGCCATCTTCTCCGTCATCGTTTGGGGCGCAACGTTCGTCGCCACCAAGATCGCGCTGAAAGAGGTCTCGCCCGCGACGATCGTATGGATCCGCTTCGGGATCGGCGTGCTGATCCTCGGCGCTGCGGTTCTGGCGCGACGTCAATTTGCCCTGCCATCGCTGAGCGATCTTGCTTATCTTTCATTGCTCGGCTTTCTCGGCGTGACGTTCCACCAGTGGCTGCAAGCGACCGGCCTGCAAACGGCGCGCGCCACCACAACCGCATGGATCGTGGCGACCATCCCAGTCTTCACGGCGATCCTCGGCTGGCTGGTGTTGAAAGAAAAAATGGGCTGGGTGCGCGTGACAGGCATCACCGTGGCGGCGCTGGGGGTGCTGCTGATCGTCAGCGACGGAGACATCCGCTCGCTGGTCAGCGGCGAAGCGGGGACGTTTGGCGATGTGCTGGTACTGATCAGCGCGGTCAACTGGGCCGTGTACACGATCCTGTCGCGGCGCGAGTTGGCACGTCACCCCGCGGCACGTATGATGTTCTATGTGATGTTATCGGGTTGGCTGTTTTCGTGTATTTGGATCTTTGGCTTTGGCCCGGGCGTGAGCGAGATCCCCAACCTGACGTTCAATGGCTGGATGGCGATCCTCGTTCTTGGAATTTTCGGTTCGGGCCTTGCTTACATTGCCTGGTACGATGCCTTGCGCGAAATCCCCGCATCGCAACTGGGCGTGTTCATCAACATTGAACCATTGGTCACGATGTTGATCGCTGCGCCGCTGATCGGCGAACCGATCACTGCCATGTCTCTGGCTGGCGGAGCGATCATTATTTTTGGCGTGTGGCTGGTCAATCGCCAGGGTTAGGTTTTTAGTTTAATGATCGCATGGCCGAGTAGTCTTGCAGATTAACCAATTGAGACAACTCGACCATGCGATAAACAGCGTGACTGACTAGATCTTCCCCGCAACGTAATCCAATACATCGATCTTGGTAAGGATTCCGATCGGGCGGCTATTCTCAACCACGATCAAAGCGTAGCCCGCGGTGAGTGAGGGCATGGCATCTTCGAGAGAGGTGTCGGGCGGGAAGACTGCGCCGGCATTCTGCACAAGCGAGTCGATCGGTTCATCGTGGCTGTGACCGGCATGCTGTTCGAGCATGTGAGTGAGCAGGTCCACTTCTTCAAGCAGACCGGCAAGAGCGCCGTCCTGCCCCACAACAGGCATCTGCGATACGCCGTTTTGGTGCATCACCGTGACGACCTTGCGGATGGAATCGCCAAGGGTGGCGGTGAACAATTGCTTGTTGGGCTTGGCGTGCAACAGGTCGCCGAGGGTCATCTCGCCGAACTCCATCGAGAGGAAGCCGAACTCGCGCATCCATTTGTCATCGTAGAACTTCGAGAGGTAGCGCGAACCCGAATCGGGAAGAATAACAACAGGCAGGCGGTCGGGGGTTAATTTGCGGCAATATTTGACCGCGCCAGCAATGGCCGAACCAGACGAGCCGCCCGCGAAGATACCCTCCTGGCGCACAAGCTGGCGCGCCCAGAGGAACGACTCGCGGTCACCGGCGCGCTCGATGGCATCCACCACAGTGATGTCCATCGTGGAGGGCAGGAAGTCTTCACCGATGCCTTCCACTTTATAAGTCTTCGGGTATGCGCCAGACGGGATCACTCCGTTGTTCTGCCAGATCTCGGTCAGGATCGAGCCTTCGATATCCACACCCACGATCT
>CAYNQA010000267.1:0-4601 GCA_964399225.1 uncultured Anaerolineaceae bacterium | reverse complement strand
TTCGGGGAGAAAAAGAGGGGGGCTTCGTGCTCCACCTCCGCCTCGCAGCACGCGAAGGCGCCACCGGCCGCCCGGAAGAAGTGCTGGATGCGCTCGGCATCCCAGCGGAAGAAACACGCATTGAAAGAACCCGCTTGATTTTTCGGGGTTAAGATTTACAATCCGACCCACCGGCACCTGCCGTACATTCACAAGAGGAGAATCTCATGGCACTGTTTGGCGCGATCTTCTTCGGGTTCGTCCCAGCTTTTCTGTTTGCATGGTTCATTTACTGGCTCGACCGTTACGAGAAGGAACCCAAGTCGCTGTTGGGAGCGGCATTCGTGTGGGGGTTTGTCGTGGCCGCGGGCGGCGCATTCATCATCAACACCGTGCTGGGCGTTGGCGTCTACTTTTTGACCGGCTCCGAAGTAGCCACCGACTTCACGACGGCCTCGGTCATTGCCCCGCTGGTGGAGGAAAGCCTGAAAGGGCTGGCGGTTTTGATCGTCTTCTTCATCTTCCGCAAGGAATTTGACTCGATCCTCGATGGCATGATCTACGGCGGCATCGTGGCGCTTGGATTTGCGGCCACTGAAAATGCCTTCTATATTTACAACATGGGCTACCTCGATGGCGGATGGGAGGGCTTCTGGTTCCTCGTATTCGTGCGCGTCATCTTGGTCGGCTGGCAGCATCCCTTCTACACCGCGTTCACCGGTATTGGCCTGGCCGTTTCGCGTATGAGCCGCAATGGGTTGGTGAAATTCCTTGCGCCGATCGCCGGCTGGGGCATGGCCGTTCTCGCGCACGCCTTCCACAACGGGTTCGCTTCATTGATGGGCGGACTGGAAGGATTGGCAGCCGGAACTTTCCTCGACTGGACCGGCTGGTTCCTCATGTTCGTATTTGCTGTGTGGATGATCTTGCGCGAGGGTAAACTGCTCCCCAAGCACCTCGCCGAAGAAGTGGCCGCCGGCCGCTTGACCGCCGGACAACTGCAAACAGTCTCATCTCCGTTCGGTTCGTTGTTCTCCTTCCTGAAGGGACGTGCCACCGCGCGCTTCTTCCAGGTGTGCGGTGAGTTGGCGCACAAAAAGGAACAATACAGCCTGCACGGCGATGAAGGCGGGAATCTGGCCGCCATCGATGCACTGCGCAATGAATTGGCCAGTCTCAGCCCGCAAGTGCGCGTGTAAAAACAGATTGCCACGGTTAGCGCCAGCGATGATCTCACCCGCTTTCCCTTCTGAATGAGGCGAGGCGGGTGAGACAGTCTCATCCTTTGGTGGTAAAATCCGTGCGCCCGCCCCCGTAGCTCAGTGGACAGAGCGTCGGCCTCCGGAGCCGAAGAGGACAGTTCGAGTCTGTCCGGGGGTGCCATTCAACACCGCCTTCGGGCGGTGTTTTGTTTCAACCCAAAGTTGTCATTATTGCCGACATAAATCTTGGGTACAATATTCTTATCTCACCTCTTCGAATCGAACATGAACATCCCTTTTGAAACACCCGAAGTCCTTATTCATCGCCGCAAACAACGCTTTGGCCTGTTTTATGGAATCGTGGCCGGGCTGGCATTCTCTCTCACGCTCTGGGGCATTGATGGCTGGATGCATGCCCAGGCATATGCCTACTATCCCTACGCCCGTCTGCTTTCCGGCGCACCGCTGGCCATGGCTGTATGCGGGGTGGCGGGCTGGCTAACTTCACATCTCGAAAAGCCTCTCGTTGGCGTTTTCTTGTGGGAGTTGGCGGCTGGCGCGCTGGCGTGGCTCACATTGCTCGTGCCGATCGTGTTGGCGCCAGCCATCATGCAGGCGCTCGACCCGGACCTGCAGACGCTGCTCCACTATGGTCTTTACGACAACTCCGGCGAAAAAGCCGCCGTTGCCTTTGGCTGGATCGCTGTTGCCGCATTCATTACCGCCGCCATTCAAGTGCCCATGGTGGAGCAGGCAACATTCAGCACCAGCGTGTTCGGCAAGATCGCTCCGCACCTGATCTGCGGTTTCCTCATGTTGGTGAGCGGGGGAGTTGCCGATACCCTGAACAACCAGCCCCTGCGCGACCCGCTCTTGAGCATGAGCAATACCATTGATTATGCTCTGGCCCACCAAGACGGCTCGGGAGACCCAAAAATGTCGCGCCAGTTGCATGTATCCTCGTTGCGGCCGGTGCAGGCGCAACTCAGCGAAGAGCGGCGTCTCGTGGTCGGTTGGTTCGATCCGCTGCTCGAAAACGTGAACATTCTGATCAATTTCAATGGCAATTGGGTTGAGTGTTCAACGATATCGAATATCCCGCTCAACTGCTCATCCGTATCCCCATGATGAAAAGAGGTTTATTATGAAGAAATTTCCTGGCAATGTTCTGACGATCATCACCGTCGCGCTTCTGCTCTTGAGTACGGCCTGCCAGCCCGCCCCCGCTGCCACAACCTCCCCCCTTTCAGCAGGGCTGAGCGAGTTGAGCGGAATTGTGGAAATGAAGGAGGCCGGCAATGCCGAATTCGTTCAGGCGCAGGCAGGCATGAGCCTGCAGGTGAATGGACAGGTGCAGACCGGCGATGACGGGCGTGTGCGCCTCGATCTTTCGAGCGGGACGATCATCCGTCTTGTGCCGTCCACGTTGTTCACACTCCAATCGAATGAACCAGCCGGAGACGGCCTGGCAACCAAACTAAAATTGGAATTGGGCCGCATGTACATCATCCTCAATGGCGGCTCGATGGATGTGGAAACTCCTTCCGGTGTGGCATCGGTGCGCGGTTCTTACATGATGGTGCAGATCGACCCGGAGACCAAAGCCGCATACATCACCTGTCTCGAAGGCAGTTGTTCGGCTTCCAACCCGGCCGGCAGCATCCAATTCAGCGATGGACAGAAGACGATCCTCTTCCCCATCGGTCCGGACGGGAAGTATGAGGCGCCGGTCCTTGAGAATATGACCGAGGAGGATTTCCAAAACTGGTTGGATGAAAACCCAGAGGCCAAGGAAATCTACAACCAATATATCGCCAAAAACATCAGACCCACCGCCACAGCGACCCTGCCGCCGCCCCCCACTGCCACGCTCACCCCGGCTTCGACTGCCTGCTTCAAGGTGATCTACCCGCTCGATAAAACCGACTTGCCGCACGACGGTCCGGTCACTTTCGCGTGGGAGGAGCAGCCGGGCGCGAGCCAATACGTGGTGACCTTCTATTATCCTGATGGGACCAATGTTCCCTTCCAGACCACCGATCCACAATTGACCCGCTACATGGATACCATGCTCGACGGCGGGGAATACCTTTGGGATGTTGCCGCGATCGGCGGTGATGGCAATGAGATCTGCCGTGCCACAGGGCAGTCGTTCGTTAAACCCAGCTCCAAAACAGAGGATCTCGTGGCCCCCAAACCAGAAAATGATGAGCCGGTTTGCACCGTAGGCCAGTGGGAAGACCCCTCCAAGCCATGTTATTGTGGTCCCTATGGGGAGGGCGGCCTGCCTCCTTACTGCAATAATGGCAATGGGAACGGCGGGTCTTAAGCATGACAGCCTCCCCGCGCAAACTCACGTTGCGCAATATCCTTGTGGTTGGAACTGCGCTGGTCTTGCTGGCTATGCAGTTGATTTCGGTATTGGGCAATGCCAACACACCACTAGTGGCCTTAGAGTCGGGCGCGCGCGATTTGCTGATGCGCGTTCGCGGACAGCAGGAGCCTGCCAGCGATATCGTCATCCTTGCGATCGACGACACATCCCTGGCGTGGGTGGGCGAACAGTGGCCCTGGCCGCGCTCCCTGCTTGCGGAGATCGTCTCCAAGCTGAATGAGGCCGGGGCACGCGGCGTGGGGTTGGATATCTTCCTTTTCGAGGAATCCGATGACCCGTCCGGCGATGAAGCGCTGGCGGCTGCACTCGGCGAGGCGCAGAATTCCGTCATGGTGATGAGAATCTTCCGCGACCCACGCCAGCCCGGCGCAGTTACGCTCGAGCGGCCGATTCCCGTGTTGCGTGATTCGGTCGATGGCACGGGAATCACTTCCCTTGTCCGTGACAGGGACGCCATTACGCGCAGCCTGCAAGCTTACGACATCTACGTGGACGAGACCTATTACAACTGGGGCTTTGAAATGGCCCACCTGGTTCTTGGCGTGGACGGGCCATCGAACCCATCCCCCACCGGGTTGAACTTTAACGGCAACCGTATAGCCCTGCAACGCGGCAACCTTCTGGTGAATTATGACGGCCCAGCCGGCACATACCCGACCTATTCGGTGATCGAACTGCTCGAAGGCGATGCGCTCGAACAGAACCCTGATGCCTTTCGCGACAAGATCGTGCTCGTAGGCGCGACCACCATCACACTGCAAGACGTGTATCCCACTCCATTCTCGGCGCAAGAGTTGACGCCCGGTGTGGAGATCGTGGCGAACACCATGGACATGCTGATCGCGGGCGATTACCTGCGCGAGACTCCGCCGTGGGCGGGGCTGGCTTCGGTGATCGTTGCCGCCCTGCTGGCCGCGTTCATCACACGTTCGCGCCGGCCTTCGCTGACCTTGAGCCTGCTACTGGTGAGCGTGGTCGTGTATGCGGTGGTGTGCTATGTGGTTTTTGCCAACCAACGCCTCTAC
>CAYNQA010000266.1:0-4639 GCA_964399225.1 uncultured Anaerolineaceae bacterium | reverse complement strand
AACTTCTAAATCTACTTGGGTTGACAAAAGCAACTCTGTCATATTTTTATCAAAGTGAATAAGATCAACATTGAATTTGCAGACATAGATCCTCAAAACTGATTTTCTCCCCCCTTTGTGCTTCCTTGGTGACCTTCGTGCTTAAAAAAATGAATCCGTGCGTTCCGTGAAATCCGTGTCCAAAGATTTTTCGGATGGTACAATAGCCCGACTCCACAACGTCAAACAAATCGCAAATCTAAAATCGTAAATCGGAAATCCCCATGCCTCAAACCCAAGTCTCCTGCCCGCGCTGCCGCCAGCCCGTTCCCGCCAACGTGGAACAACTCTTCGACGTGACCGCCGACCCTGGCGCGAAACAACGTCTGCTGGGCGGCGTCTCCAACTTTGTCCGCTGTCCCTACTGCGGACACGAAGGCCGTCTCGCCACCCCTGTCGTCTACCACGACAACGAAAAAGAACTCCTGCTCACCTTCTTCCCGCCCGAACTGGGACTGCCCGTCAACGAGCAGGAGAAGATCATCGGTCCGCTGATCAAGCAGGTCATGGATCGTCTGCCCGCCGAAAAGCGCAAGGCCTACCTGCTCTCGCCCAAGCCCAACTTCACCTTCGAGTCGATGATCGAACTCATCCTCGGCAAGGACGGCATTACGCCCGAGATGATCAAAGGCCAGCAGGATCGCGTCCAGATCATCGAACGCCTGCTCCAAGTCACCAGTGCCGACGTCCGCTCGGAGATCATCAAGCAGAACGAGAAACTGATCGACGATCAGTTCTTTGCGCTGTTCAGCCGTCTCGCCCAGAACGCGGCGCAAGCCCAGCCCAAGTTGGCCGAAGCGCTCATGGCGATCCAGGATCAACTCCTGAAGGAGACCGAGTTCGGTCGCGGGTTGGCTGAGTCGGTTGGGGAGATGGAAGCCGCCGCGAAGTCGTTGCAGGAAGCGGGACAAGGTCTGACCCGCGAGAAACTGCTCGACCTGGTCATCGCCTCCCCCAGTCAAGCTCGCATCCGTGCCTACGTCAGTCTAGCGCGCGGCGGCATGGACTATTCCTTCTTCCAAACGCTGACCGAGCGGATCGAAAAGGCCGCGGGCGAGGAGAAGTCCAAACTCGAAGCGGTGCGCGAAAAGTTGATGGACTTCACCAACGAGGTTGACCGTCAGATGGAAGCGCGCTTCAAGCAGGCGCAGAAATTCATCGAGACGTTGCTGTCGCAGGATGACATCACCGCCGCGACGCAAGCCAACCTGCAAAACTTCACGCAGGAGGCCGTGGATGTCGCCCAGCAGATGTTGCGACAGGCGTCCGAGAAGAACGACTATGCCATGATGGGCAAACTGCAGAAGATGATCGAAGTGCTGCAGCAGGCCAGCGCCCCGCCCGAAATGGGCTTAATCGAGCAATTACTCGAAGCACCTGACGCAGCGGCTGTAGAGAAAATGCTCAACGAGAACGCGGACATGGTCAATGACCAGTTCCTTGAAGCGTTGAATGGCCTCGTCGCCCAAGTCGAACAACAAGGTCAAGGCAACCCCGAAGCCCAGGCCATCGGAGAGAAATTGAGCGCCGTTTACAAAGTCGCGCTAAAGTTCTCGATGAAGAAAAATTTGGGATAACACAAAGCCCCTCGGTTTACAGCCGAGGGGCTTTTACGTTTCTCTTTATCTCCATCTAAATATAAACACAAAGGCTCGAAGGCACAAAGGCACAAAGTTTTATGCTCTTTGTGTCTCAGTGGCTTTGTGTCTCAGTGGCTTTGTGCCTAGGTGTTGAGAAACGGCACTAATCAGATAAAGCAGAAAAGTAATGAAATGCGAAAAACACCGAGAAGCGGGGATGAATGTAGATTTTATTATCTCCACGTTTTCTGCGCTTGTCCGCGCCCAATTTTTTTGCCCGGGATTTATCGCAAACCCCCGAATAAATCCGTCTCCACTTTCCGTCCCCCATTCACCAAACTGAAGGCGCGATAGAACGTGCCTTGCAAGGCTAACACTTGTGCGGCCATCTCTTCGGGGAGGTCAGCCAGCGCGCCGATGGTAGCCATTTGACTCTCGTGGCACTTGATGGCGCGGAAGGCGGTGACACAATGCGCGGACATGTCAATGCGCGTGGTGACCATCCATTCTTTCCAGGCGACCTCGCCGCGGATTTGATCGTCCACGGGAAAGGTCATGTCACCCATGAACGGGGCGATGAAGTTGATGAAGTTTTCGCCATCCACCATGTAATACAACTTCGAGACGCGGTGCGGCGGGAGATTCTGTGCGTCCGCGTACGACGCGTCCGCGGCGCAGACGATGGCGGCGCTGGTGAGTTGCGAAGTGGCGATGTGATCGGGGTGACCGTAGTTACCGTCGGGCGGGAAGGTCACGATCACTTGCGGGCGGATGGTGCGGATGTGGGTCACGATCTTGACGATGGCTTCGGCGGGATCGGCGCGGTCGAGGTCGCCGTCAATGTAATCGAGGAAGTGGACTTCCTTCATGCCGAGAGTCGCGATGGCGCGGCGCAACTCTCCCTCGCGCATTTGGCCGAGGGCGCTCAAGCCTGGATTCTGCTCCTCGGAGCCGAACCAGCCGCGTTCGCCGCGCGTGGCAGAGATAAGGTGAGTGTCCACGCTCTCGGCGGCGTACTTTGCGAGGGTCGCGCCCATGCCCATGGACTCGTCGTCGGGGTGGGCGAAGATGGCAAGCAACTTTAAAGTCTTCATAATGATCTCCAAGAAATGAAAAGCCCGTTTTTGCAACGGGCTTTGTTCGTTATGCGGGCGGATTATCCAACCTCACCCCATGACCACGCACGGTGTCGATGTATTGATGCGAGGGGTCGAGTGAAGCCAGGCGGTCGCGCAGGCGGCGGATAAGGGCGTCCAGGGCCTGATCCGAAACGCCGATGGATTGTTCCTCACCCCAAACGGCGGCGACCAATTCGGCACGGTTGATCACGCGGCCTTGATTTTCGTACAACAACCATAACAACTTGAATTGCTGTGCAGAAAGCGGAGGCGCCACCTGTTGTTGATGCACCCACACGCGGCGCGAACGCAGATCCATCATCAGGCGGCCGGGCTTGCCAGCGCCATCTGCGAGGGGCATGGTTGAATCAGAGGTGAGGAAGAGAAATTCCTGTGCCAGCGACACAGCCACCAGGTCACCGTCCTGAAGCATAACGGGCGCAGACAGTTCTTTGCCGTTATGGTGCGTGCCGTTCTTACTGCCCATGTCCTCGAGGATTACTCCTTCGTTAGTGGGCGTAAAGCGCGCATGATAACGCGACACCTGGCGGTCGGCGATGATCACATCACAGTTTCCCTCGCGTCCGACTACGATGGCATGGGATATGGACCAGCGCTGACCTTTGAGGGGCCCCTCCTGCGCGATCAGCAGGGGGAACTCTTCCTTTTTTTCTATTAGAGAAGAAGCCTTTGGCATGACAAAAATTCCAACCAGTTTGCAAATATTGACGGTAAATTAACAAAGACGTTTATAATATAGCAGAAAAGCGCGTTTCTGTGCAGAACCCACGCCGAATGGAAATAACTGCACGCCCCGCTTTGGAGACCTCAATTCATGTCACTCCCGGCTCAACCCGGGGAGACCCTGCGCGGCCGCTACCGCATCCGTGAACAGATCGGGCAAGGCGGTATGGGCAACATCTACCTTGCCGACGATCTGCGGCTCGAGGGACGTCTTTGCGCCCTCAAGGAAGTGGAGTACGAGCGCACTCTCCCTGATGATATTTTAAAGGAGTCTCGCGATCAATTCCTGCGCGAGGCGACTGTGCTTGCGCGCCTCGACCACCCCAATCTGCCGAAGGTCTCCGATTTCTTTTCCATCGACCAGCGTGACTTCCTCGTGATGGACTACGTTCCGGGCAAAGACCTGCGTACCATGATGCTCGAAGCACGCAAACAAAAGCGCTTCCTTTCCGAAGACGATGTGCTTGGCTGGGCCAATCAACTCAGCGATGCGCTCAACTACCTGCATAGCCAAACACCGCCCATCATTCACCGCGATATCAAACCCAGCAACATCAAACTAACCCCATCCGGTCTCGTAAAACTGGTGGATTTTGGCCTGGTCAAGGTTCTTGCTCCGGATGAAGTGACGATCACTGTCATTCAAGGACAAGGGACAGCCCTCTACACACCACTTGAACAATACGGCGGTGATGGAGCGCACACAGATGCCCGTTCCGACATTTACTCCCTCGGCGCGACTCTCTATCACCTGCTGACGAATGAGCCTCCCATCGAAGCCCGCATCCGCTTCCTCGACACCACAAAACTGGCTCCACCTCGCACACTGAATCCTGACCTGAACGTCCGCACCGAGCGCGCCATCCTGCGCGCCATGTCGCTGCACCCGGATCAGCGTCCACAAAGCGTGGAGGAGTTCCGCCAGTATCTGTTCGGTACGCGCGAGATTCCCACCGGTCCGCTCGGATCTGCCAAGCAGACTCACGCCGCCCTCGACCTCGACATCCTCACTCCAGATTCAGCGCTTGTCTGGGCGAGCGTTGGGTTATTGGGATTAAGTCTTGCGTTGACCTTGTTGCGATAATAACGAAGCAGGTCGGAGAGTGCTCCGACCTGCTTCGTTTAACGAGCACTGCGCCGCATCCACAGCCACGCGGC
>CAYNQA010000265.1:0-4669 GCA_964399225.1 uncultured Anaerolineaceae bacterium | reverse complement strand
TGGCTTCGCCATCGTAGAAGACGAGGGTCTCGTAGACGTTCTGGATCACCTCGCCACCGGCGGTTTCGTAAGCCAGGGCGGGATCGAGGGTTTCGGGCTCACCAATGGTGACCTGAACGAAAGTAGTGGTATCCGGCGCACCAGCGGGACCATCGGTCTCGGGCGCGGGGGTTTCGGCGGTTTCAGGAGCCGTGGTTTCTTCAGCAGGAGCGGGGGTTTCGGCCGCAGGGGCGCAGGCCGCAAGAACCATGCTGGCGAGAACCAGGAGGCTCAACAGAGCAAACAGTTTACGCATTGTTTCTTCTCCTCACGAGATTGTGAAAAAGGGTTTGATTTACTTACTTACGATACGGGTGGGTAAAACACGATATCTTGCTGAAACGACCACCTCCTTTCAAGGTTATTTAACAAGATGACAAGCAACGAAGTGGCCGGGTCGCGCCTCACGGAACTCGGGGCGGGATTCGGCGCACTGAGCCTGAGCGATCGGGCAGCGCGTGCGGAAACGGCATCCCGACGGGGGGTTGGCCGGCGAAGGCACGTCGCCTTCGAGGATCACGCGCTTGCGCTTTGCATCCGCAATCGGGTCCGGGATGGGAACCGCCGAAAGCAAAGCCTGGGTATACGGATGCAGAGGGTTGTTGTACAACTCCTCGCGTTCCGCCAACTCCACGATCACGCCAAGGTACATCACTGCGACGCGGTCGCTGATGTGGCGTACCATGGAAAGATCATGAGCAATAAACAAATAAGTCAGGCCGAACTGCGACTGCAGTTCCTCCAACAGGTTCACAACCTGCGCCTGAATGGAAACATCAAGAGCCGAAATCGGCTCATCGCAAATGATGAAACTTGGATTGAGAGCCAGGGCGCGAGCTACGCCAATGCGCTGGCGCTGTCCGCCGGAGAATTCGTGCGGGTAGCGGGTGGAAAACGCCGGGTTGAGCTTGACCAACTCCAGGAGTTGTTCGACGCGCTTGTTGATTTCCTCGCCGGTCGCCACGTTGTGCACCATCATCGGCTCAGCCACCAACTGTCCAACGGTCATGCGCGGATTGAGGCTGGCATACGGGTCCTGGAAGATCATCTGCATCTTGCGGCGCATCAAACGCATATTTTCACGTTTGAGCGTTACAAGGTTGGAGCCTTCGAATTCCACTTTGCCGGCAGTGGGCTTGTACAACTGAAGGATGGTGCGGCCGGTGGTGGATTTACCACAACCAGATTCGCCCACCAAGCCAAGTGTCTCGCCTTTTTTGACATCAAAGCTCACGCCATCCACAGCGCGCACCGCACCCACCTGGCGCTGGAAAACGCCGCGGTAGATCGGAAAATGCATCATCAAGTTATCGACGTGAAGCAGGACTTCGTTATTATTGGCGGTCATGAGCGCGGTCTCCCGGTTTTGGTGTCCACCCAGCAGGCAACGCGATGTTCAGGCGATACAGGCTCGAGCACTGGATTTTCCTTCCAACAGCGTTCCATAGCCCAGCGGCAACGCGGGGCAAACGGACAGGCATTTGGCTTGTGATAGAGTACGGGGGGCAGGCCCTCGATGGAGAACAATTTATCGTGAGTTCTCGCATCCACACGCGGCAGGCTGCCCAACAAACCGATCGTATAAGGATGCGATGGGTTCACATACAGGTCGGTGACGGTCGACTCTTCGATGATATAACCACCGTACATTACGATCACACGTTGGGCAAGACCAGCCACAATGCCAAGATCGTGGGTGATCCAGATGATGGCCATGCCAAGTTCATCGCGCAGCCGTTTCACCAATTCCACGATCTGCGCCTGGATGGTCACATCCAACGCCGTTGTGGGTTCGTCTGCGATCAAGATCTGCGGAGAACAGGAAAGCGCCATGGCGATCATCACACGCTGGCGCATACCGCCCGAATACTGATGCGGGTAATCGTTCAACCGCTCCTTGGCATTCGGAATACCGACCATGCTGAGCAATTCGGCGGCGCGGTCGCTGGCCTGCTTCTTGGTCATGCCCACATGGAGCATGAGAGGCTCTTCCAGCTGGCGGCCGATGGTCAGCACAGGATTCAAGGATGTCATGGGATCCTGGAAGATCATGCTGATCTGCGCACCGCGCACATGTCGAATTTCTTCGTTTGTCATGGTGAGAAGGTCATGGCCATTAAAAAAGGCTTTCCCCGCTGTGACCTTTCCTGGAGGGGAAGGAATGAGGCGAAGTGCCGACATCATCGTGACACTCTTGCCACATCCGCTTTCACCTACCACTCCCAGAGTCTCTCCTTCCTTCAAAGAGAAGGAGACACCATTGACCGCGTGAACAACCCCATCCGGGGTTTTGAACGTGGTTTCTAGCCCTTGTACGTCGAGTAAAGAGTCCGGCATCCGTGTATTCCTTTGCCGCAGTGGATTGGGGAGTACTATGCGCGTGAAGCGCCCAAAAATTATACCTTATTATCTTAGTACGTCAACGACAGCGACTCCCATTGGTATGGAAGTACACGCCGATTAAACCCTAGAATCTCATTTTATAGCCCAAAAAATTCAGCCCCATGGCCGGAAAAAATACCCTTCTGCAGAGGGGTTTACATTTCCCCGAATCCGGTATCAAAAACCGCCTCCGGCCGGGACTTCCGGCCCGGTTCAGCCAATTCGTTGACAGCCCCCTCCCCTGAAAGTAGAATACACTCATTACCCTACACTCTCATTGGAGGCTTCCATGCTCAAGGAATTCAAGGAATTTGTCATGCGCGGCAATGTGCTCGACCTGGCCGTGGCCGTTATCATCGGCGGCGCGTTCGGCAAGATCGTTGCATCGTTGGTCAATGATGTGATCATGCCGCTGATCGGCATCGTGATGGGCGGTGTGAATTTTACCGGTTTGCAGGTTGAAGTTGGCACTGCTGTAATCAAATACGGTGTCTTCATCCAAACCATCGTGGATTTCCTGATCGTGGCTTTCGTTATCTTCCTGATTGTCAAGGCTGCCAATCGCATGAAGAAGGCCGAACCCGTCGCGGCTCCCGCCGCACCGGCCACCAAGGAATGCCCGCACTGCCGCACCACCATCCACATCGAAGCCACCCGCTGCCCCAACTGCACCTCGGAACTCAAAGCAGCCAAAAAGTAAACCCGCCAACACCCTCTTTCATAAAAACGTCCCGCGGCAACGTCCTCATCCGCGGGACGTTTTCATCCCACTATATCGATCTAACGCATGGACTTCCTCAACAAACTCAACCAGCAACAAAAACAATCCGTCACCGCCGGGCATGGACCGGTGCTCGTCCTCGCCGGACCGGGGTCCGGCAAGACGCGCGTGCTGACCCAGCGCGTTGCGTACTTGATCGCATCGGAGGGAGTCCGCCCGTATCAAATTCTCGCGGTCACGTTCACCAACAAGGCCGCCCGCGAGATGGAGCACCGCGTCCAGGACCTGCTTGGCGAGGAAGCCACACAGGGAATGATGCTCGGCACTTTCCATTCGATCTGCGCGCGCCTCCTACGCCGCGAAGCGGATCTATTGCCCGTGCAAAGCAATTTCGTCATCTTCGACTCCGATGACCAGGAGCGCATCGTCAAAAGCATCATCCGAGAATTCAACCTGGATGAGAAACGCTATCGGCCAGCGGCCATTCACGGCTCGATCTCGAAAGCAAAGAACGACCTGATCGGCGCGGATGATTATCCGATCACCAACTATCGCGATGAGGTCGTCAAACGCGTTTATGCCGAATACCAAAAGCGCCTGATCGCCAGCAACGCCATGGACTTCGATGACCTGCTCGTCTACACTGCGCGCCTGCTCGAAGACAACCCAACAGTGCGAGAAAAATACGCGCGCCGATTCATCCATGTGCTCGTGGATGAATTTCAGGATACCAACATCGCGCAATACACGCTGGTAAAACACCTTTCGTCCGCGCACAAAAATATTTTTTGCGTGGGTGATCCCGATCAGTCCATCTACCGCTGGCGCGGCGCGGACTGGCGCAATGTGCAGCGCTTCGAACAGGATTATCCCGATGCGCAGGTGATCCTGCTCGAGCAAAATTATCGCTCACGCCAGAACATCCTCGATGCAGCCATGTCGGTCATCGACCGTGCCCAGCATCGCCGCAAGAAAAAATTATTCACCGACCGCGGCGCAGGCGAAAAATTATTTTTCTACGAAGCGCCCGACGACTATGCGGAAGCATCCTTCGTCGTGGACACGATCGCGCAGCTCGTAGCCTCGCGCCAGTTCGAGCCCGGCGAATGCGCGGTGATGTATCGCACCAACGCCATGTCGCGTCTGCTCGAAGAAGCCTTCCTCGCCGCGCGCCTTCCCTATCGTCTCGTTGGCGCGCAACGCTTCTATGGCCGCAAAGAAGTCAAGGACATCATCGCCTTCCTGCGCCTCGTCCACAATCCCGCTGACGAAGCCAGCCTCGACCGCATCATCAACGTCCCGCCGCGCGGCATCGGCGACAAAACGTTAACGACTCTGCACATGGTGGCACGCCAAGCCGGGATCCAACCCGGAACCGTTTTATTGGACCTCGCCCGCGGATCGGACTCTCCGTTCTGGAGTCAATTCACTGGTCGCGCCGCTCTCCCCCTCGCTGATTTCGGCGCTTCCTTCGCCAACTGGAAAGCGGCCTCCCTCTCGCTGACCGTCTCGGAACTGTTCGACCGC
>CAYNQA010000264.1:0-4696 GCA_964399225.1 uncultured Anaerolineaceae bacterium | reverse complement strand
GCGGAGAACATGGATTACGTGAAGCGCGGCGAAGTGCGACTGCTGTACGTCGCGCCCGAGACATTGCTCACCCCGCGCATTCTCTCGCTTCTTTCTGGACTGAAAGTGGATTGCCTGACCATCGACGAGGCTCACTGCATCTCGGAGTGGGGTCACGACTTTCGTCCTGAGTATCGCCAGCTCGTGCAGGTGCGCAAACAATTCCCACAAGCGGTCTGCCTTGCGTTGACAGCCACCGCCACTACGCGCGTGCGGCAGGATATCCGCTCCACGCTCAAGTTCGCCACCACCAACGAGTTCGTGGCGAGTTTCAACCGCGAGAATCTTTTCATCGAAGTCATGCCCAAGCGCGACCCGATCCAACAAACGCTGGATATGCTCAACCGCTACAAGGATCAATCGGGCATCATCTACTGTTTCTCGCGCAAGCAGGTGGACGAACTGGCCTCGTACCTGATCTCACGCGGCTACGCGGCACGTCCGTACCACGCGGGGTTGGAGGACATCGACCGAAAACGGAATCAAGAAGCCTTCATCCGTGACGACGCGCAGATCATAGTGGCGACCATTGCGTTTGGGATGGGCATCAACAAACCCAACGTGCGCTTCGTCATCCACTTTGACTTGCCCAAGAGCATCGAGGGCTACTATCAGGAGATCGGCCGCGCGGGACGGGACGGCCTGCCCGCGCACTGTCTCCTGCTCTACAGTTATGGCGACGTGGCCAAGATCAACTATTTCATTGACCAGAAGGAAGGCGAGGAGCGCCGCGTCGCCATTCAACATTTGGGAGCGATCGTCAACTACGCGGAGGACGAACGAACCTGTCGGCGCCGCCCCCTGCTGAACTACTTCGGCGAGGCCTACACCGCCGACAATTGCTCCAACTGCGACAACTGCAACTCCACCCCCACCCCGCTGACGGACGTCACCATCCCCGCACAGAAGTTCCTCTCCTGCGTCAAACGCGCGGACGAGAAATTCGGCGCGGGTCACATCACCGACATTCTGCTCGGCTCGAAGAACGAGAAGGTGCTGCGCTGGGAACACGACAAACTGTCCACGTATGGGATCGGCACAGAACTCACTCAAAAACAATGGATGCATTTGGCACGTCAATTGGTGAGCATGGGCTATCTCAAACAGGACGGCGAGTATCGCACGCTCAGCCTCACGCCCAAGGCGTTGGAAGCGCTCCGCAATCGGGCACCCATTTTCGGGGTCATGCCCGAGGCGGAACGGGTGAAGAAAAAAGATGGGAAGAAGGAAGAGGTCGAGTACAACCACGCGCTGTTCGCCATTCTGCGTCAAAAGCGCAAAGAGATGGCCGACGAGGCGGGCGTGCCTCCGTACGTCATCTTCTCGGATAAGACACTGGTGGAGATGGCCGCGTATTATCCACAATCCATGGAAAGCATGTTGACCATGTCGGGTGTGGGGCAGGTAAAGCTGCATCAATACGGCGAGGCATTTTTGGAGGTCGTAAAGTCGTATACGGCAAAGCACAGCTTAAAAGAAAAGAAAAAAGATACACCTCGTGAGAAGAGCGACGCGAACCGCCGCTATGTGCTCGTGGCGGAGGCGTTCAACGCGGGCGAAGGCGTGGAAGAGTTGATGCGTAAACATGGTGTGACAGCGGGGACAATTCTCGACCACCTGGCGCGCTACCTTGCTGCAGGGAACGCATTGCGAAAAGACTCCGATCTGCAATCGCTCTCGGCCGCCTCGCCCGACTTACAACAGACGGTCTTTGCCGCTTTCGATGAACTCAGTCCGACCTACCTCAAACCCGTTTACGATCAATTGAACGGCGCATTGAATTACGATGAGTTGAAGATTCTGCGATTGCTGTATTTGATCGCGAATCAACAGTAGGGGCAGACCGATGTGTCTGCCCTGGGCGAACACACAGGTTCGCCCCTACACAGGGATACGGTAAAATTCAGCCAAGGAGTCCCTATGCCACAAGCCGACCTGTTCAGCGCCAAACCGTCCAGCCATGCCACGCTCGAAGACCTGTTCGCCGAGATGCGGCAGATGAAAGATGACCCGCTCGCCAACGCGGGGACGAACGTCGTCATCAGCCGCGGCAATCCGAAGGCGAAGTTGCTCATCATCGGCGAGGCGCCTGGACCCGAGGAAAATATCAAGGGCAAGCCGTTCGTTGGCCGCGCGGGACAACTGCTCGACAAGATCCTCGAAGCGGCGGAGTTCAATCCCGAAACGGATGTGTACATCACCAACTCGGTCTTCCGCCTGCCGCCAGGCGAGGACGGCAAATCGTTCCGCAAGCCGACGGACAAGGAGATCGAGTACTACCGTCCGTACGTGCAGGAGATCATCCGCCTCGTGGACCCGCGCATCATGCTGTTGACGGGCAACGTGGCCTGTCAATCCATTCTCGGCAAGACGGGCATCACCTCCCTGCATGGACAGTGGTCGCAGATCCAGGGACGCTGGGTCATGCCAATTTATCATCCTTCGTACTTGCTGCGGAATCCATCCAAGGAGCCCGGCTCGCCCAAGGCGCAGATGTGGGATGATATCCGCGAAGTGCGCAAGAAATTCGATGAGTTAGTTAAAAAGTAACCTGACCATTTCGGGTCAGGTACCATTTTTTGGAACTCAGCGGGGATTTCGCCAGATATTCAAACCTTCGGACGCATAGGAACGCAACCCTGGCAACAAATTCTCCGGCGGATCGAACAGGGTGGATGCCTGCGAGACGTACGCCGCGACTCCCTCCTGCCATGCGGATATCCCCGCCTCGGATATTGTCTTCCGTTCGGCCTGCATCCCATGCGTGGCGGGTGCCAGTTCATCGGGGTGGTTGAGCAGGTAAGGGATATCGGCCAGATAGAGCAACGGGCGGCCGAGCGATTCCACGGCCTTGCGGACGAGGGCATGGTCGGCGTGGCGGCCGATGGCGAGTTGGGCAACCACCACATCGTCGGGTTGGAGGCGGGAGGCGAGGGCGGAGGAAATTTGGGCGGGCAGGTCCGCGTCAGCGGGGTGGGGAGGCACGAAAACCTCCATTGGGTAGAGCCATTCCCCGTCTGGCCCCTGGCGGTAGATGCAATCCAGAAAGTCGAAGTGAACAGGCCTGGCCCCGACGATGGAGGCGGCACGCACGTCTTCCTCCCGTCGCAGGCGCACGGTTTCCTCGGCGGAGGTAAAGCCCCATTGAAAGTGAAGATATTGCGCGAACGGGCTGGTTTCCACCGTGGATGGGAACCCACAGCAGACCGTCCAAATTTCCACGGGGATATTGGAGCGGGTCTGGTCGAAAATGAACCCGCCAGCCGAAAGCACGGCATCATCAAGATGAGGGGAAACGTAGATCCATCGCATGAATGCGATTGTACCTGAGGATAGTCAGCAGACTGCAATGAATCGCAACCTGATTTCATGTACACTATCTTTGGATGTGCCCATGAACGAGCGCCGCAACCTTCCCCGCAAATACTTGATCGTGTACTCCCGTGTCTTCGAACGGACCATGGGAAAACTGCTTGGCTACCTTGCCGACCTGAGCGTCGAGGGCGCCATGATCATCAGCGAAGATAAGATGGACGTAGACCGCCTGATGTCTTTGCGGTTTGACCTGCCGGACACCAACGCCTTCGAACGCAACTCGCTCAACTTGAATGCCCGCATAGCGCGCTGCGACTCAGATATCAGCCCGGGCTTTTTCAACATCGGCTTCGAGTTTCAAGAAGTGAGCGAGGAACAAAAAGCGATCATCCTGAAGATGATGGACATGTACGAGTTTCGACGGTAATGAAAACCCAGGTTTCTGACAGAAACCTGGGTTTTGTTTTAGAACCCATTCATGATTTTCTGCGCGCGCGCCAGCCAGGTGTATTGATCCACACGGCTGCGCGCGTTTTGCGTGAGTATCTTTCGCCGCGCGGAATCATCGAGCAAAGATTTCAACGCGGAGGCCCATGCGCTTACATCCTCCGGCGGGACAAAGACGGCGGAATCTTCATCCAACACTTCGCGGATCACGGGCAGGTCACTCGTTAAAATGGCTCGGGCGGCGGCCATGTATTCGAACATTTTCATCGGGCTGGCCACGGAGGCCGAATCGGCGGAACCGCTCGAGCCGTAGATGGAACGCGCATAGGGCATGAGCAAAACGTCGGCGGCGGCGAGATATTTTGGCAATTCAACATTGGGGACGAAACCGAGGAAATTCACGTTGACCAGTCCACGCGCCTTCGCTTTCGCGCTCCATTCCTGGACGTCTTGCGGGCGCCCCCCCACCCAGACAAATTTCGCCCCCCGAACGGATTCTGCCAACTGCAGGAACAGGTCCGCGCCGCGACCGGCGTAGAGGTGACCGGCGCACAGCACCGTCGGAGACTCGTCCCAGCCCAGCGACTGGCGCGCCCGCAGCGGGTCCGGAAGAGAGGCGAAGCGTTCGAGTTCGACTCCGTTCGGGGCGATGACCACGTCCGTGTCGCGCATCCGCATCGCATATTTCGTCGCAAGCAGGTTCTTCATCGCATCCGTGATGCAGACGAGTCGTTTACGCCCGGGCAATTTCGCGAAGGCATGGTGCCACGCGGGTCCGAGCGCGCCCGATGGCTGGATGTGAATCTCGAAGATGGTTGGCACACGCGTTAGCAGACCAAAGACCGCCGATTGCGGCATCCACACGTAGAGCAGGTCGGGTTTGTGTTTCAGCGCG
>CAYNQA010000263.1:0-4722 GCA_964399225.1 uncultured Anaerolineaceae bacterium | reverse complement strand
TGGATGGAGTTGATGAACGAAATGTACAAAGCGCGCGAGGCTGGAGCCGCTGGGTCCCCTGAGTGGGCTGAAGCGCAGGAGATCTACCTGAAGATGATGGCCCCCGTCGCGCCGCACATCGCGGAAGAGTTGTGGGCGCGCATCGGCAAGCCCTACTCCATCCACACGCAGAAATGGCCCGCCGTGGATGAATCCGCTGTGAAGGAAGACAGCATCGAGTACCCCGTGCAGGTCAACGGCAAGGTGCGCGACCGCATCACCGTCCCGGTGGAAGCGAGCGACGAGGAAGTCAAGTCCGCCGCGCTGGCCAGCGAGAACGTCCAGAAGTTCCTGGAAGGGAAGGAACCGAAGAAGGTGATCGTGGTGAAGGGAAAATTGGTCAGCGTGGTCGCGTAGGGGCGGGCCTTGCGTCCGCCCAATACAGCACGTCCGCCCAAAACGCACGCCCGCCGAAAGAAAGCCCCCGAGGGACGAGAGTCCGCTCGGGGGCTTTTGGTTGAATCGAGATTGCGTGATTGTTACGGCACGTAATAGGTGACGATCAATACGGGGCGATTGGAGGCGGTGGCATTGCCGCTGTAGAAGCGGAGGGCATCGGCGCCGCCGTCATCGTTGTCGTCGAGAGTGAAGGACAGGCGGAATTGGGTTGTGCCTGTCAGGTTGAGGAAGGGGAGAGCCGCATTGGTAAGGTTTGCGTTGTACCAGTTTCCGGCGAGGGGGGTTGGATTGAAGAAACCCGCATTTGCAGCGCTCGGCGCGGATTGGAAGTCGGAGGCGGCCAATCCGATCGCTGTCCCAAAGAAGGGCAGGCGAATATCCACTTGCAGATTGCCGTGTGTGAGGAAGGGATTTGCCCCGGTAATGCCAAGCAATCTAACGCGGATGCTGAGCGAGGTGATCACGGCTCCATCTGGCAGGGAGGCGGTGTTGAAGTGCAGGAACCCTCGATACTGCCGGTCGGATGTGCCATCGCCAACGTTGAGCGAAGTCCCTGTGGGAGTTGCCGTGCCGCCGCTATTCGAGTTTTCATTCGATTCGATAATGTGCCCATCGTAGGTTCCAAGGGAAGCGAAATTTGTTGTTGTGGGTTGGTAACGCGTGTAGGCTTCGCCGCCGGTGAAATCTCCGTTGCCCGCGCCAGAGCCGCCAAGCAGGTTGCCCGCGGCGTCGCTGATCGAATCGTTATCGGACAGGGCCAGTGTGAGCGTGCCACTGCCCGTAACGATGTTGACGGTGACGGTGTAGGAGGCGTCCGAACCGCTCAGGCCGGAGACGGTCACGCCGCTCAACGTCCCGGCGGGAAGCGGGAGGAAGTCGGCCAGATCCACACCGGTGACAGGTTCTGAGAAGGTGACGGCGAAGTTCATGCTCGTGCCAGTCGTCGGGTTCGGGTCGAGCCGTGTGATGGAGAGTACGACGGGTGAAATCGTATCCACTGTGATGTTGAGGGGGGAGCCAAAGACCGAGGAGACGTTTCCCGCCGCATCTTTTGCCCACGGGTAGAGAGTGTACAGTCCATTCGCCAGCACGTTGTAGGTTGCAGGCGCGGAGGCCGACCAGCCTGCGTTCGTGACGAGAGGTGGCGTCGCGGACTCGGTAATCATGTAACCACTGACTCCCACGAGGTTGTCTGAGGCGGTGAACGTGGAGATGGGAATGTTGAGGCTGGTGGAACTCATCGGCGCGCTGAAGGCGGTCACACTCGGCGCGACGTTATCATAGCGGCGGATGAACTGCGGCGCGGCGTTGTTTGGGTTGCCGCTGATATCCTGCGCGGCTCCGCCTGCAATGTCCACTGTCACATCGCCCACTGCGAGGGGCGTGAGATCGAAGCGATACGTGTCGCCGTCCACAGCCGCGAAGTTGCTGACCGTCCCATTGAGCGCGCTGAGATCGTTGGCGTCAAAGCCGGTCACGGTCTCGGTGAACTGCACCGTGACGGGAATCGGCGAGGAGTTGGTCGGGTCCGCGGAAGGGGAGGATATGGCAACATCGGGAGTCGTCGAGTCCTGCGTGATTCGGGCGACGAAGGCATCGTAGTTTCCCGCATGGGCATTGATCGGCGCGCCCCACGTGGCATCACTGTATCCCGTCACGTAGGCATTGCCAGCGGCGTCGACGGCGATGCCATAGCTATAATCTTCACTGCCCGAGCCGAGGAAGGTGTTCCACGTGAGCACGCCACTCGGAGCCAACTTGGCTACATAGGCATCGTAACCTCCCGCATGGGCATTGATCGGTGCACCCCATGCAGCAAAACTGTGTCCTGTCACGTAGGGATTGCCAGCGGAGTCTACTGCGATGCCATAGCTCATATCGTTACTGCTCGAGCCGAGGAAGGTATTCCATACAAGCACACCGCTCGAAGCCAGCTTTGCTACATAGGCATCGTAACCTCCCGCATGGGTGTTTACCGGCGTACCCCATCCGATATTACTGAATCCAGTCAAGTAGGCATTATCAGCAGAGTCGATAGCGATGCCAGTGCCAAGATCGTAGTCACCCGAACCGAGGAAGGTGTTCCACACAAGAGCGCCATTCATATTCAATTTTGCAGCGAAGGCATCGCCACCTCCCGCGTATGCGTTGACCGGTGCTCCCCAAGTCGCATTACTGAACCCTGTCACGTAGGGATTGCCAGCGGTGTCTACGACGATGTTATAGCTCGTATCGTCACTACTTGAGCCGAGGAAGGTATTCCATACCAGCCCACCACTCGAATCCAACTTGGCAACAAAGACATCGACACCTCCCGATCCCGCATGGGTGTTGATCGGCGCACCCCACGTAGCTTGACTGTATCCCGTCACGTATGCATTGCCAGCAGAGTCGACTGTGACTTCAAAACTTTGATCTGTAAGACTCGAGCCAAGGAAGGTAGACCACACAAGAGCGCCACTCGAATCCAACTTGGCGATGAAGGCATCGTAGTCTCCCGCAAAAGCGTTAATTGGCGCACCCCACGTGGTACCATAAGAGTGTCCCACAATGTAGGAATTACCAGCAGTGTCGACGGCGATTCCCTGGCCTTGATCATAATTGCTCGAGCCGAGGAATGTATTCCACACGAGCGCGCCGCTCGAATCGTATTTGGCAACGAAGGCATCGGAAAGCCCTGCGTAAGCGTTGATCGGCGCTCCCCATGTGGTAGAGCTGTATCCCACCACGTAAGAACTGCCAGAGGAATCAACCGCGATATCAGAGCCATTGTCGGCGGTGGTGGAACCTCCAAACGTATTCCAATCCAAACTGGGGGCGAGCATCGGCGCGAGGGCGGGACTCGAGTCGCCGCGTGCCGCGGCCGGTCCGACCGCGGAGAGCATGAACGCGGCGAACATGAAAAAAACGAACAAACGCGAAACGGTTTTTGCGAACATGGTTGCCTCCTTTGGCAGAGAGAAAAGAAACGGCGCAAGACGTACTCTTGGAACCGACAGTCGCATTGTTGTTCACAGTCTACCCAGCCCGCGTGTCCCCAGCGTGTCCTGTGAAGGGAAAATCGTCCCAATTTCATCCAAATGGTGAACATTCCCGGATATAATTGGCGCTACGGCGACGCGAAAGGAGTGATGAGAGTTTGCGTCTCGCCCTGCGCCTCCTGGGTCCACCCATATTGGAATTGAACGACCAGCCTGCTGCCGCCGACCAGCGGAAGATCCTAGCCTTGCTGGCGTATCTGGCTGTCAACCGCAGGCCGCACCATCGCGATCATCTCAGCGGGTTGCTGTGGCCCGACCATGACCAGTCCAAGGCCTTCACCAACCTGCGTCACCTGCTGTGGGAAATTCAACAGGCCATTGGCGAGGACTGGGTGACCGCTACGCGCGACACGATTCGCCTCGCCCCCGGCGGCGATCATTCCGGACGGGAAATCTGGCTCGACGTAGCCGAGTTTCGCTCCCTGCTCGAGGCAGCACGCGCCCAACCCGATCCCGCGCACCGTATCCCCATTCTTACGAATGCAATCAAACTATATCGAGATCACTTCCTGAGCGGCTTCAGTGTGAGGAACGCCTCGGGTTTCAATGACTGGTCCTTTGCTGAATCCGAATCCCTCCGCCGCGAACTAACCCAGGCCCTGTCCCTGCTCGCGGACGACAACTCCGCGCTTGGGCAGGCCAACCTCGCCATTCAGTACATCCAGCGCCTCATCAAGCTCGAACCGTTGAACGAAGGCTTTCATCGCCAACTGATGAAACTATACGCGCAGGCGGGACAGGTCAACGCGGCGCTTAAACAATATATGACTTGCGAAAAACTGATTCGCAAAGAACTGGGTCTCGACCCCCAGCCCGAAACCCGCGCGCTCTACAAGCAAATCCGCAAGGGTGAGGTCAGGTTCATTCCTGCCAGGAAATCCGATGAAGCCAAAGCGCCCAACCACAATCTCCCATACCAGATCAGCAAATTCATCGGTCGCGAAAAAGAACGGGTCGAGATCGCAGACCTGATCGCGCATAACCGTCTCACCACGTTGACCGGCACCGGCGGCATCGGCAAGACGCGACTTTCACTGAAAGCCGGGGAAGAATTATTGAATGATTTTTCGGACGGCGTCTGGTTTGTGGAACTGGCTTCGCTCAGCGACCCTGCGCTTGTGCCGCAAACGGTCGCCAAATTATTTCACATCACCGAGCAGGCGGAAGAATCCATCACCGACAAGTTGATTCGCGTATTGCGCTCGCAGTCCGCGCTTCTCATTCTCGATAACTGCGAACATCT
>CAYNQA010000262.1:3605-4727 GCA_964399225.1 uncultured Anaerolineaceae bacterium | reverse complement strand
CATCTCGGCCATGCGGATCGGGTAACCCTGGGTCTCCACATCACGGCCGTTGGGGGAGGATGTGGTCTTCATGCCGGGCAGGGTGGTGGGGGCCATCTGTCCGCCGGTCATGCCGTAGTTGGCATTGTTGATGAAGATGACTGTGATATTCTCACCGCGCGCCGCCGCATGGACGATCTCGCCCATGCCGATGGAAGCCAGGTCGCCGTCGCCCTGATAGGTGAACACGATGCGGTCCGGCAGGACACGTTTCACGCCCGTTGCCATGGCGGGGGCGCGTCCGTGCGGGGCTTCCACAAAGTCCGTGTCGAAATAGTTGTACGCAAAGACCGCACATCCCACCGGCGCGACACCGATCGTGCGCGGGATGAGATCCATTTCCTCGAGCACTTCGGCGATCAGACGGTGTGCCACGCCGTGCGTGCATCCGGGGCAATAGTGGGTGGGGGTTTCGGTAAAACTTTCGGGGCGATCGTAGACTAAATTATTCGGTGCAGGAGTTGCCATGGTTACCTCTATTTCACAGCAGCCATGCGTGAAAGCCACGCATCACGTGCATCAATCGTTGAGAGTTTGCCCGCTGCCAGACGATGGATCTCACTCAGGATCTCATCGGGGAACGGGACCACGCCGCCGGTGCGGCCGTAGAATTCCACGGGCACACGCCCGCGCACGGCGAGACGCACGTCCTCGAGCATTTGCCCCATGTTCATTTCAGCCACCAGGAACGAACTGACGCGTCCCGCCAACTGGTCAATGACCTGATACGGGAACGGGCTGACCGTGATCGGGCGCAGCAGCCCAACCTTGATCCCCTCCGCTCGCGCCGCGCGGACAGCGGACAGCCCGATGCGTCCGGCCGTCCCGAAACCGACGACCACAAACTCGGCGTCGTCGAGGAAATATTCCTTGTAGCGCACTTCGTTGGCTTGCACATCCTGCCAGCGTTTCGCCAGGCGGATGTTGGTCACCTCTTCCGCCGCGGGTTCGATATAGATCGAAGAGAGGATCCGCCTCGGGCGATTGATCGCGCCGTCGGTGGCCCAATCGAAATTGCGATTCACGATCGGTTTCATCTCGGGCATCTCGGCGGGTTCCATCAATTGGCCCACATTGCCATCC
>CAYNQA010000262.1:0-3595 GCA_964399225.1 uncultured Anaerolineaceae bacterium | reverse complement strand
CCAGGATGAGCATGGCGATCATGCGATATTTTTCGGCCAGGTCGAACGAAAGCCCCATCATGTCCACGGCCTCTTGCACGGTGGCGGGGGCCAGCACAATGCGCGGATAGTCGCCGTGGCCGCCGCCGTGGACTGCCTGGTTGTAGTCACTTTGCGCCGGGGCGATGTTGCCGAGTCCCGGTCCGCCGCGCATCACGTTGACAAGGACAGCGGGCACCTCGGTCCCGGCGATGTACGACAACCCTTCCATCATCAGGCTCACGCCCGGGCTGGAGGAGGAAGACATCACACGCGCGCCAGCACAAGCCGCGCCATAGACCATGTTGATCGCGCCGAGCTCGCTCTCCGCCTGCACGAAAGCGCGTCCCAGTTCGGGCATGCGCCGCGATAGGTATTCGAGGATCTCGGTTTGCGGGGTGATCGGGTAGCCAAAGTAAGCCTGTAACCCGGCACGGACCGCAGCCTCGGCAATGGCTTCGTTGCCTTTCCAAAGTTCTTTCGTCATGGATTCTCCGAAATTATTTAACCACGTAGAACACAGAGTTCACGGAGATTCTCCAATTAATTTCTCCGTGCTCTCTGCGTGCTCTGTGGTGAATTATGCGGCAGCCGGAACGGCGGTCTTCGTCACTTCGCGATACACTGTGATCGCCGCGTCGGGGCAGACCAGCGCGCAAATGGCGCACCCCGTACACCCGTCCTTGAACGTGTGCGCGGGGTGGAATCCCTTCGGGGTCAGCCGCGTCATATCCAATTCCATCACGCCTTGCGGGCAGGCGTTCAAACATAACTCACACCCCTTGCAATACTTATCGCTTACTTCGATCCAACCTTTGACGGCCATCGGGTCTCCTTGTTGGTTATTCGAGAAGTTGGACAGGATTAGTGAAGTATCCGTCCAACCTGATTATGTCCGCTTCGGCAAAAGGAGAGTAGTGCCATGCGTCACAAAGGGATGCGTCAAACATCATTCATTTAAAAGCAAAAAATTGCCGGCAAAAGCCGGTTTCGAGCTGGAAATCGGGAAAACCTTCTGCGTTTTTTCCCCATTTTGCAAACCAAAATCAAACAGCCGGGTTGTAATATCCGGCTAACTCCTTTAGAGGTCTTCTCAACCATGGATCGAAAATTTTACCGACAAGTCAAATGGGGATTTCAAAAATTCATCTGGGGCGGCAGGCTGGTTGGCGCGGAAGGATTACCCACCCATGGCCCCGCGGTCTTCGTGTCGAACCATGTGGATGCGCTCGGGCCGATTGCCGTATATGCATCCATGCCGCTTTATCTTCACACCTGGATGCACGCTGACATGCTCGACCCGCACCTTGCGCCGGAGTATCTGCGCCGCGATTTTGTGGAACGGCAGCTCCGCATACCGCCTCCGTTTAGTAACTGGCTGGCGCGCGGCATCTCGAAGATCCATGTGCCGATTTTGCGCGGCATCGGAGGTATTCCCGTGTATCATACCCGTGAAGGCCTGGATGAAACCTTTGCCTTGAGCGCTGATCTTCTCGTGCAAGGTGAGAGCCTGCTCGTCTTCCCGGAAGATCCCAAACTGCCCGCCGACCCAGACACAAAAATGACACCTTTCAAAAAAGGTTTTATCCTTGTCGGTCAATTGCTCTACGAACGCACGAAACAAATTCTTCCGTTCTATCCCATTACGGTCCACGCCGGTTCGTTGACCGTGCGCGTTGGCACGCCCATCTTTTATAATCCATTCAATGCCCCCGAAGACGAACGCTTCCGCATCCGTGACCTGCTCGAGCAGGCCATCCGTGAAATGTACTTGCATGCATCCGAAAACGAGATCCTTCCTGTTCCAACTTCCAAATTGATATGAAATCATCCTCCCAATTCTGGGCTGGGGTTCGTAACGAATTCCCGCTGCTTGTCGGTGTCTTTCCTTTCGGCTTGATCTACGGTACGCTGGCCCTCAATGCCGGCATCCCTGTTGCCGCAGCACAAGCCATGTCATCCATCGTGTTTGCTGGCTCCTCGCAATTTGCCACCGCCCAACTCATCCACGACGCGGCGCCGGCCTTTGTCATCCTGCTCACCATCGCGGTCATTAACCTGCGCCATATGCTCTATAGCGCCTCGCTTGCGCCATACATGCGTGATTTGTCCATGCGATGGAAAGTCCTGCTCTCCTACCTGATGACGGATGAGGCCTACGCGGTGGCGATCATTCACTATGAACGGGTCGGCGCGGCTCCATTTGCGCACTATTATTTCTTCGGTGCGGGATTGGCGCTCTGGTCCACGTGGCAGGTCAGCACGGCGATCGGCATCGGCTTGGGCGCATCCCTGCCCTCCGATTGGCCGCTTGATTTTGCCCTGCCGCTTACGTTTCTTGCCATGGTGGTACCGGCCCTGCGCACACGTCCGGCCGTGGCAGCTGCCCTGTCTGCTGGTGTGGTTGCCCTGCTTACTCACACACTGCCCTACAAACTCGGCTTGGTCCTCGCCGCATTGACCGGCATCCTGATCGGAACGATATTGGAAAGCCGCCTGACGAAACCCACCACAACGGAGGAGAAATGAACATCTGGCTTCTCTTCCTCATTGGCGGCCTCATTACCTTCGGCATGCGCTTCTCCTTTGTTTACCTGCTGGGCCGCTTCGAGATCCCCGAAACATTTCGGCGCGCCCTGCACTATGTCCCGCCATCGGTGCTCTCAGCCATCATCCTGCCGGAATTGTTCTACCGCGATGGCGTCTTCGATGCCAGCCTCTCGAACGAACGCCTGCTTGCTGGTTTGGTGGCCGTCGCCGTCGCTGCATGGACAAAAAACAGCCTGCTCACCATCCTTGCGGGCATGCTGGCCCTTGTCGCTTTGCAGATCCTCGGCGCTCGTTGACAAATCCAAATTCACATAGTAATATTCTGCCCGCTCCGCCCAAAACGCCGAGGTAGCTCAGTGGTAGAGCAGGGGACTCATAAGCCCTTGGTCGGGAGTCCAAATCTCCCCCTCGGCACTAAAAAATGGCTGAAAAGCCACTCCGTATATGGCGGTCTCTCACCAAATGAGGCCGTCATTATCTTTATATGGCGGTCTCAAAAACAGGAGATCACCATGCTTTCACAAAAAACTCAAGACCAGGGGATTATCGAACTCCTTCAAGAGCAATATCTGCCGATTTTAATCGAGTCTTTTTTGATCGACCGAAGATCGCAGGGGCTCGCTCACGAAACCATCCGCTTCTATCAAAAGAAACTTCGCTACTTTATCAAGTTTTGTGATGGACAGGCTGTAACGCAAGTCTCACAACTCACACCCGACATCATTCGCCGCTATCTGCTCGAACTCACAGAAACACATAACCCTGGCGGTGTACATTGTTGCTTTCGTCCTTTGCGCACTTTCCTGATCTGGCTGGAGGAGGAAGAGATCATGCCTCCCGATTGGCGTAATCCCATTCGCAAGGTGAAGGCACCGAAACTTCCAGTCGAACCGATCGAGCCGATTACCATTGAGGATGTTCACGCCTTGCTTGAAACTTGCCACAAGAACTTTGCTGGCCTCAGAGACAAGGCTATGATCCTTGGCTTATTGGATACCGGCGCACGTGCCCATGAATTTCTGAATTT
>CAYNQA010000261.1:0-4781 GCA_964399225.1 uncultured Anaerolineaceae bacterium | reverse complement strand
GTGGTCATCGGCGGCGGCGACACCGCCTCCGACTGTCTGCGCACTGCCCTTCGTCTCGGCGCGGAAGAGGTGACCTGCCTCTATCGCCGCACCGAGCGCGAAATGCCCGGCGGCAAAAAAGACCGCCAGATGGCGAAGGATGAAGGCGCTAAGTATCGCTTCCTGACCCAGCCTGTCAAATTCATCGCCGGCGAAGATGGGCGCCTGGCCGCAGTGGAATGTCTCGAAATGAAACTCGGTGAACCCGATGCCAAGGGCCGCCGCAAGCCGGTCCCCGTGGAAGGGTCCAACTTCAGCGTCGCCTGCGATACCGCCATCCTCGCCCTCGGCTACTGGCCAGACCCGATCCTCGGCAAGACCACCCCGAACCTGGAAGTCCACGACTGGGGCTTGATCACGGTCAAAGACAAGAAGACCGGCATCACCTCGCGCGAAGGCGTATTCTCCGGCGGCGACTGCGTAACCGGCCCCGATCTCGTGGTTACCGCCATGGTCGGCGGACGTAAAGCTGCCTGGGCGATTGACGCGTATCTCAATAGTAAATAACGCAAAAAAGAAGTTTTTTTGCGTTACCGCCCCGGGAGGGCATAAAAAGAGACGGGTGAGGCCGTCTCTTTTTCTATTGCGCTACACCCTGTTTCAACGTATAGTTGGGAAAATTCTCTGGAGGCACATCGTTATGTTTTCGCGTAAAGTCACGCTTTTTCTGCTCGTCGCCATGTTTTCTTTGGCATCCTGCACGTCCCTGAACCCGACCGCCGTTCCAACCCCAACCTCCACACCGAAGCCTATCACGGTCAGCGATGCAGACTTTTTGCTCGGTCTGTGGCGCGGTATGTACGCAGATTCCGAAGTCGTGATGTCGTTTGACGCCGAAGGCAACATCAGCATCGCCGTCTATGGCAACCTGCAGGGCGGGACGTATACCCTCAATCTGGAAACCACCCCCTACCAAATGGACATTGTCGTTACCGACGTTGGCACGATCACAACCATCGTCGAGTTCGTGGATGAGAACACCATCAAGATCGAGAACGTATACCCATTCGATGATCGCCCAACCGAGTTTTCCGATTTCTTCCTACTGACACGTTCCGAGGAATAATTCGCAGCGATCAATAAAAGGAAGAGCGCAAACAACAAGTGCGCTGACATTATTAATTCATCATGCGAAAACGAATCGAACGCGCCGCCGAATGGGCAGTCTTTCTGTTCTTTTGGTTCCTGCTCATCACATCTTCCGCGCCCCAGCCTGCCGGCATCGTGGACCGCGCCCGCATGCACACGCGCGCTTCGGAGTTCAACTACGAATCCTGGGCGGTGGCCGCCAACCTGCTGAAACTGAGTCAGGCGGCTGCAGGCATGCCCGGTTACATCAATCGCGAAACGCGCGTCGAAGTGGTGATGGAATCGCTGCGTCTCACGAGCGCCATCCTGCAGGCGGAAGAACGCCTTGCACTTCTCTTTGCCGACCCAGGCATCACAGACAAACAGGCGGAATCACAACACCTGCGCGATGAACTGAACACCCTCTACGCCCGGCAGGATCAACTCCAGCCGTTGGCCGAGTCCATCATCCAGACCCAGGTTTCCGAGATCTTAAGCGAAGCCGGCCTCACTCTCGGCGGACAACCCATTCCCCCGGTAGCCTATCACGTTTCACCGCTGCCGCTCAACCTCGTCGTCTCGCGCCGCGACCGCATCGAACAGATCACAGCCATTTCGCTCCAGCCCACCCTCACCGTGGATGAACAGGTTGTCATCGAGGACAATGTCGCCGAAGAATTGGATGCGTCCACCCTGGTTGTTCCGGTTGGCGGAATAGGCATCTATCCCACCATGGTGATGCGCACTGACTACTTCACCTGGCAGGTCAGCACCGTCGTTCACGAATGGACTCACAACTACCTCAGCCTGCGTCCGCTCGGATATCTCTACGCTGCCTCACCCGAACTACGCATCATGAACGAGACCACCGCCTCCATCGTGGAAAATGAATTGGGTCCGCTCGTCATCCAACGCTACTACCCCCAACTCGGCTCACAACCGGACCTGACAGCGGGCGCCGCCTCGCCGGCCTCCCTTTTCTCCATGCCCCGCTTCGAAGACCCGCCGCCGTTCGACTTCCGCGCAGAAATGCACACCACCCGCGTCCGCACAGACGAGCTGCTGGCCGAGGGAAAGATCGAAGAAGCCGAAGCTTACATGGAACAGCGCCGCCAATTCTTCTGGCAAAATGGATACGCCATCCGCAAGCTCAATCAGGCTTACTTCGCATTTTACGGCGCCTACGCCGACGTGCCCGGCGGCCCAGCCGGCGAAGACCCCGTCGGCCCGGCCGTGCGTACCCTGCGCGCACAAAGCACATCCCTTGCCGATTTCCTCAACCGCATCTCATGGATGCGTTCGTTCGATGAATTGTTGGCAGCCATTGGTCAAACACCCACGGAATAAAATAAACTCATGAAAAAGTATTCGATCCTCATCCTGCTCGCGATCCTGCTTGCCGCATGCGCAGGTCAAACTGCTTTACCCGAGGCAACAGCCACCCCCGCGCCGACCCGCCTCCCCACATCCACACCCGAGGCGTGCCTCCCCGCGCCGGCCCAACCCACCCCCGCCCCCGGCCTGGATTCGAAATTCCCCGATGTTCAACCCGGCGAGTGGACCAAAGGTCCGGAAGGCGCACCAGTCACCATCACGGTGTACAACGATTTCCAGTGTACCGAATGCAACGACCACGTTCTTACTGTGCTGGCAGAATCTCACCCCGAAGATTTGCGGGTCGTATATCGTCACTATCCTCAGCCGGAACGCTACGATAAGTCCCTGCTGGCAGCGCGTGCGGCCGAAGCCGCTGGTGAACAGGGCCGCTTTTGGGATATGCACGACATCCTGTTCGCAAAACAATCCGAGTGGATCTACCTCACCCCCGAACAATTCACACCCTGGGTGATGAATGAAGTGGCACGCTTCTCCATGGACAGCGCCCGCTTCGAAAAAGCATACAACGACCCGGCCACTGCATCGAAAGTACAGAAGGCC
The DNA here is from genome assembly GCA_964399225.1 of uncultured Anaerolineaceae bacterium. Classification (GTDB taxonomy): domain Bacteria; phylum Chloroflexota; class Anaerolineae; order Anaerolineales; family Villigracilaceae; genus Denitrolinea. Next base: position 1,736 of record CAYNQA010000261.1, on the reverse strand, counting down.
ATCGAAGACGGCAAGGCGGCAGGCATCCCGGTTCTCCCGCTCATCATGGTCAACGGCCAAATCTACACCGGCCCCACCGACTTCAACGCCTTCGATCAGGTTATTCGCCTGATCGCGCTCGGTCCGAAACAGTCCAGCACCTGCCCCGCCATGCAGATCGACACGAACAAGCAGTACATCGCCACCATCCAGACAGCCAAGGGCGACATCGTGATCGAGCTCTACGCCGACAAGGCACCGCTCGCTGTAAACTCATTCGTGTTCCTCGCGCGCCGCGGCTGGTTCGATGGCGTCACCTTCCATCGTGTCATTCCCGGCTTTGTCGCGCAAGCCGGCGACCCAAGCGGCACCGGCCTTGGCGGACCTGGTTACATCTTCCGCAATGAGATCGACCCCTCGCTGAAATTCGATAAGCCCGGCATGGTCGGCATGGCGAATGCCGGTCCCGACACGAATGGCAGCCAATTCTTCATCACCTTCGCGCCGCAACCCTCCCTCGACGGTAACTACACCATCTTCGGTCACGTGCTCAGCGGCATGGATGTGCTTGCCAGCATCACACCGCGCGACCCGAGCAAAAGCTTCATGCTGCCCGATGGCGATGCGATCATCACCATCCTCATCGAGGAAAAATAGCCATGGAAACCGCGCCGCGCAACTCCTGGAGCAGCATCGCATTACTGATCTTGGGCCTGATCGGAATATTATTTTTTTGGGGCATCGGCGCTCTGATGATCTTCACCGGCCTGCTCAATCTTGCCAACGGCGTCAGCGGACTCGAGACAGCACAACCGGTCAGCTTCGGCGTGATGTTCGGGGTCACCGGCTTCCTACTCATTCCCGGCGTTTGGCTGGCGTTTCGTCAGACAAACACCCGCCTCGAGCCAGACGGGAAAGCGGGCTTGCCATTCGCATTCTGGCATGTCATCCCGATCATTCTCGTCTGGGCGGCGGCACTACAAGCCGGGCAGTGGGCATCCACCGCCCCGGACCCGGCGTGGATTCTCCTGCCGCTGATCCTGCCGTTTTGCGTTCTGCCGCCCATCTGGCTTGCGATCGGCCTGGCGGGACGCGGCTACAACTTCCACCCCCAATGGCGCGGATGGAATACTTTTACCATCGGCTCCACCCTCGGTCCGTTCTTGATCATCGTTTTCGAGGTCATCGTGCTTGGCATGCTTGCGCTTGCGGCGATACTCTACATCGCATTACAACCCGAGCTCATGAATCGGCTGGAAACTCTTGCCGCGCAAGTGGATCTCGCCCAAACCGAAGAACAGATCATCGCCTTGATGGGGCCGGTCATCGCCAACCCGGTCTTCATTGCCATCGTTCTGTTCGGTGTCGCTGTGCTTGTGCCGCTCATCGAAGAACTTTTCAAACCTCTTGCGGTCTGGCTATTCTCCCGCCAACTCAATACCCGCTTCGATGGCTTCGTACTTGGCGCGATCAGCGGCGCTGCGTACGCCGTCTTCGAAACCGGCGGGATCAGCGCCGCTGCTGGCGAAGACTGGCTGGTACTGCTCGGCGCACGCGGCGGGACCAGTCTCTTGCACATTGCTACCAGCGCGTGGATGGGTTCCGCCATCGTACCTGCCATCCGCCAACACAAATGGTTGAAATTGCTTGGTGTTTACGCCATGGCAATATTCTTGCATGGCACTTGGAACACCTTCAGCATTTTCAACGGATTCGGACCAATCGCCGAAGGCCAGCCTGGCGCCGAATGGATCGTT
>CAYNQA010000260.1:0-4783 GCA_964399225.1 uncultured Anaerolineaceae bacterium | reverse complement strand
CGCCCTGCCTCGTCAAGCCGAACGCGAGCGAGCTGAGCGCGCTGATCGGCAAGGAGTTATCCGACACGAACGCCATCCATCAGGCGGCGCGTTCCCTGCTGAACGAAGACGTGAAGATCGCGGTCATCTCGATGGGCAAGGACGGCGCGGTGTTCTGCGACCAGACGTCCTCCTTCGTGGCTGTTCCTCCGAGCGTGGCGGTCAAGTCCACGGTCGGCGCGGGGGATGCGATGGTGGCGGGACTCGTCGCTGGCCTGACGAGGAAGATGCCGCTCGAAGACTGCGCGCGACTCGCCACCGCATTTTCTGTCAGCGCGGTGACGCGGCTCGGGCGTGACCTCCCCCGCTCGGAGGAGATCGAAGCGTTTCGTTCGCAGGTAAAGATCGTCCCCCTTGGGATTAGCCAGCCGCAAGGCTGAATCCGAAATTGTTCTTTCTAGAAAGGAGAACTGCATGGCAAAGATCGTTGCAATCACATCCTGCCCGACTGGCATTGCCCACACCTACATGGCTGCCGAGGGTTTGGAGCGCGGCGCGAAAAAACTGGGTCACACCATCAAGGTGGAGACGCAGGGTTCGATCGGCGTGGAAAACAGATTGACCGACTCGGAGATCGCGGACGCCGAACTGGTCATCATCGCCGCCGATGTCAAAGTGGATTTGAGTCGCTTTACTGGCAAGAAGGTCTATGAAACTTCCAGCAATGCGGCCATCAAAAACGGAGCGGACGTAATCACAGCCGCGTTCGCTTCGTAATTCAACCAACTCAAGGAGAGTGAGAATGTCTACAGCAACTGGCAAGAAAAGTGTCTCGGGCGCTTACAAGCACCTGATGACAGGCGTATCGTACATGATCCCGTTCGTTGTGGCGGGCGGCTTGTTGATCGCCATCGGTTTCGCGGCGCGCGGCATCTATGCCTACGACGCCACACTGGGCATGGATGGCTCCACCATTGAAGCCACCGCCTGGACAACCTTCTGGGCGAACATCTTCGCCATCGGCGCGAAGGGCGGATTTGGTTTGATGGTCGCGATCCTCGCGGGTTACATTTCCTACTCGATCGCGGATCGCCCCGGCCTCGCACCTGGCATGATCGGCGGTATCCTCGCGGGCGTGACTGGCTCCGGCTTCCTCGGCGGCATCATTGCTGGTTTCGTGGCTGGCTACTTCACCCAATGGTTGAACGGCGCGATCAAACTTCCGCGCAACCTGGCTGGCATCAAGCCCGTGCTCATCCTGCCGTTGGTTAGCTCGCTGGTCGTCGGCCTGGTGATGTTCTACGTGGTCGGTGTGCCCGTCAGCGCCGCGCTCAACGCCCTGACCGCCTGGCTCTCTGGGTTGCAGGCTGGCAGCGCCGCTTTGCTCGGTTTGATCCTCGGCGCGATGATGGCCTTCGACATGGGCGGCCCCGTCAACAAAGCCGCCTACACCTTCTCGGTTGGCCTGCTCTCGAGCGACGTTTCGCTTCCGATGGCCGCTGTGATGGCCGCGGGCATGACGCCTCCGCTCGGTGTGGCGCTGGCCGCGTACCTGTTCAAGAACCGCTTCACCGAAGACGAACGCGAAGCCGCTCCTTCCACCGCCCTGCTCGGCATCTCCTTCATCACCGAAGGCGCGATCCCCTACGCCGCGCGCGACCCGTTCGCGGTCATCCCCTCCATCATGGTGGGCTCGGCCGTCGCTGGCGCGATCTCGGCTGTGGCTGGCTGCCAGTTGCACGTCCCGCACGGCGGCATCTTCGTCCTGCCGATCCCGAACGCGGTGGACAACCTCGGCATGTACGTGGTGGCCCTCCTCGTCGGAACCCTCGTCACAACAGGCATGTTGTTCCTGCTGAAGAAACCCGTCCCGCAGGAAGAACCCGCTGCGTAAGTAAAAATTGAATACACAACAGGCCATCCGCGAGGGTGGCCTGTTTAATTATTTGATAGAATGGGCACCTTATGCGAGTCCTTTTTCTCTTTCTCGATGGCATCGGCCTCGGCGCGGATGATGACCAGGTCAACCCCTTCGCTCGCGCCGACATGCCCTTCCTGCGCAGCTTGCTGGGTGGAAATAACCTTACCGCATCCGCTGCCCCATACGAAGGCGAAGCTGTAACGCTATTGCCGTTGGATGCATCGCTCGGCGTGAATGGATTACCTCAATCCGCCACGGGGCAAGCCGTCTTGCTGACCGGGGTCAACGTACCGGAGGGAATCGGTGAGCACTACGGACCGAAGCCTGACCCGCGTGTTGCTGAATTTCTGGAAAAAGGGAAGACCATCTTTTCGTGGTTATTGGCTAATGGTAAATCTGCCGCCCTGCTCAACGCGTACCCCCCGCGCTACTTTGACGGCATTGATTCGGGCAAGCGGTTGTACTCTTCCATTCCTCTAGCGTTGACTAACGCAGGCTTCCCCCTCTTCACTCATGAAGATTTTTACGATGGCCGTGCTCTCTCTGCTGATTTTACGGGTGAGGGTTGGCGTGATTTTCTCGGTTTCCCCGATGCGCCCATGCTCACACCGCAGGAGGCCGGGCGAAAAACAGCTGAACTGGCCAGTAAATACGATTTCTCGCTTTTTGAATATTGGGCAAGTGACTACGCCGGCCACAAACAGGACATGGATTGGGCGGTGCGTCAGCTTGAAACGTTCGATGGCGTTTTGCTCGGGTTGAGCAAAGCACTCGACCCGAAGGAACACCTCATCCTGTTAACGTCCGACCACGGCAATATGGAAGACCTGTCCACGCGACGGCATACGGATGCAAAGGTCCCTGGCTTATTGATCGGTTCGCGGTCAGCACGGGAGGCCTTCACACACGGGCTGACTGACCTGACCGGTATTACTCCCGCCATCAAAAAGATGATCGCTTGATCGTTAACGCTTAGGGGCTATCAATGATGAGACAATCCGAGTAGCGCGCTGGCAATGTTTGCTTCTCCCTGCCGGCAGTATGATGCAGGAAGCATTGTCATATCCGTTGTACATGATCACGTTCTCACACCCGAATCCGACTTGCTAACCCTTCACGTATGGCGCATAATACAAATAAAGGAGAAATTATGAAACTCGCATCATCCCGGATTTATATTGCGCTTTCAGTTTTACTTATTACAGCGCTTTCATGCAGCGGATCACTAACTCCTGCAGCACCGACGGAAGATCTGGTTTCGCTTTACGTCACACAGACATTGTCTGCGCTCGTCACCGCGGCACCCGAGGTTTCTCCCATACCAACCATCGAAGCAGCAGCAAATACCGCCATCCCAAGCGTCACGCTTACGCCGGGAATCACACATATTGTCTTCCCTGCCGACCTGCAAATCGGCGGCACACCCACCTATGACGTAGACTCACGCGACACTGCATCAGAGAACCGAGCACCCTACGGGGACTCCTACAAACTGAACCGCTTTGAGCGGCCATTCACCGAAACGAAAATGGATTACCTGCCCGATGTGGATATCATCAGCTACCGCATTGCCGCAGACCAAAACTGGTATTACGTTTTTGTCGAACTCTCGGGGATGGGCACAGGCGGGACATTAACCGCCGACTATGCCGTGGAACTGGACTTCGACCGCGACGGGCACGGCGACTATCTGATCTGGGCCAAACCTCCCTTCGCCTCCTCCTGGACGACGGACGGGGTGACCGTTTACATGGACTCGAACAACGACACAGGCGGACTCTCCCCCGAGCGCGCCGATGCCAACTTCAGCGGCAATGGCTATGACCAGGTATTGATCGCCTCCGGCCGCAACGGGCTCGACCCAGACCTGGCCTGGGTGCGCATCGACCCGCGCTCAGCCAAGGGAATCCAATTCGCGTTCAAGAAGTCGTTGGTGGGCGGTGTTTTCATGTGGGGTGTATGGGCCGACCTTGGCCTGCGCGACCCGGCGCGATTCAATTACAACGATTATTTCAGCGAAGAGCAGGCTGGCTCACCTGAAAAGAGCGAAACGAAGTATTACCCCATCAAAGCTGTTGCCGCTATTGATAACACGTGCCGCATGCCTTTTGGTTTCAAAGCCAGCGGTTACGAACCCCTGATCTGTCCACTGGAGTCATTGTATGGCCCAACTCCAACACCGACAAAGGTTCCATAGTTAATCCACAAAGCGGACAAATACCTGATTCGAGACCAGTCGCGCGCGAGGCGTGAGGCGTAAAACATCCGAGGCGAACCCTGTTTCGGATGTTTTTATTTGCACCCATTCCAACAAGCCGAGGTCAAGCAGGTCAGATACTTCCGCGGGGAAGGCGTCAACGATGCCCACACCAAACCGCTGGCGAAATGCTGCATCCGGCACTCCCTCGTGGATCAGGCGCAGGCCGGTCAGCATGGTCTCTTGCATCTCTTCGCGTTTGGAGAGGCGATTATGGTTAACGGTGGATGGGGTAAGAGGAAAACCAGCTTTCTGTTGTCTGTCATTCGTCTTCAGGCGGTCGATATAACTCTTGATGCGGAGGATGTTGGAATAGCGGATGCCGTTTGCATATCCATGTGCACCGGCACCGAGGCCAAGGTAGGGAAGATTGTGCCAGTATTGGAGGTTGTGACGACAGGCAAATGTCGGGTGCAAGTCCAAGCTCGAAGGTAGAAGATCGGATGAATTGATTTCTAACTTTCGGCTTTTAATATTCCGCGCCCAGTTGGAAATCTCGTAATGGACATATCCGTTCGCGGCGAGGAACTCAGCGGTGTATTCGTACATGTCCGCGGCGAGGTCAGGATCGGGGAGAGGCAACATGCCCTTTGCAGACCAGCGCCCGAACGGAGTACCGTGCTCGA
>CAYNQA010000259.1:0-4845 GCA_964399225.1 uncultured Anaerolineaceae bacterium | reverse complement strand
GAAGGCATTGGTGCGGTCGCGTCCATCGAGGACAATGCCGATATCGGCAACACGTTCCTGCTCGAACTCATTGGCATACAAACGCTGAAGGGCAAGCTCGGTCTCGCCATTCCCTGCCCCGCTTTGACGCGCACTGACATGCCAGTTGATGCGGCGCGGTGAATCGCCGGGCTGGTAATCGCGCACGCCGAAAAAGTCCACGCCGGCGCCGCCGACGCGGGCGGGAATATTACCGGCATACACGCGCGTGCGGCGCGGACGGACAAGCACATTGCGCAATCGCAGAACGGGGGGCAAAACGAAAAGTTGCAGCGGAGAGTGGAAAGTTTCGGAGCGTTGAACAAGGCCGAAGGAATCACGCGCGAACAATTCGATGGAATCGAACCCGTATGCACCGCGCGGTCCGCTGACGGTGTACGTCCACTCGCGCTTCTCGCCTCGGGCCAGGCGGGTGAGGTGACGGTTCGAACCTTCGGTCACCTTCAAGCCTTCGGGAAGCACATCTTCCACCTGCAATTCATCAATGTCCTCGCCGCGGTTGAAAACCGAGAGAGTGACCGTGACCGTTTGATGCGGCGCGATACGTTCCGCACTGAGATGACGCTGCACATCCAATGCAAGAGCTTGCGGCGCGCGCAACAATCCGAAGAGCAGGTACAGCACCAACGGCACAGACAAAGCGATCAGGTCCCCGCGCATGAAGGCGAGGCCGATCAGGAGAAGTCCGTAAGCGAGGATGCCGAGGAGGAGAGGACGGGGCATGGAGGTGAAAGAAGTGTTGAAGGTGTTGAAGTGTCAGGTGTCAGGTGCCAGGTGTCAGGTCGTTGCGGAGGACTACTTTCCCAACACGGGGACTGGGGTTTTGAGGAGCACATCGCGGATGATCTCGCCTGTCACGGCGGTGGACATCCAGTATTCGGGCTGGAGGATCAGGCGATGACCGAGCACCGCAGTGGCGTAGTGCTTCACATCATCGGGCAGGATGAAGTCGCGGCCTTGGAGAGCGGCATGGGCGCGGGCGATCTTGAGGAAGGATAACGATCCGCGCGGACTGGCACCCACAGCGGCGCGGCGATCGGTGCGCGTGGCGTGAACGATGGAAGCGATGTAGGTCTCGAGATCCGCATCCACGTGGACACTCTCAACGGCCTCGCGCATACCAAGCAGTTTCTTCGAATCGGCCATCTTACGCAAAACCACTTCATCCTGTTTGCGCTCGCGGCGGCGATGCAGGATCTCGCGTTCCTCCTCGAGGGAGGGATAGCCCATGGTCAGTTTCAACATGAAGCGGTCGAGTTGCGCCTCGGGCAGGGGGAACGTTCCTTCGTACTCGATCGGGTTTTGCGTGGCAAGGACCAGGAACGGCTCGGGCAGGCGGATGGTCTCACCTTCGAGGGTCACCTGTCCCTCTTGCATGGCCTCGAGCAACGCCGACTGGGTCTTGGGCGAGGCGCGGTTAATCTCATCGGCCAGAAGAATATTGGTAAAGATCGGGCCTTTACGCAATTCAAATTTGTTCTTCGTGCGGTTGAAAATATATCCGCCGGTGATGTCACCGGGCAGGAGATCGGGCGTGAACTGGATGCGCTTGAAATCCAGTCCCAGCACGGTGGCGAAACTGCGGGCCACGAGGGTCTTGCCGAGGCCGGGAAAATCCTCGAGCAGCACGTGTCCACCCGCGAGGGCGGCAGAGAAGATCATCTCGAGCAGGGCACGCTTGCCAACCACGGCGCGCTCCACTTCAGAGATCACTTTTTGCGAGAGGGTCGAAACATCTTTGATATCGGACATGATGGCTCCAGAGAATTATGAATTGGGAGGGATGGATTCGTGAATGACCGCTTCGCTATCAAGGTCACGTCCGTTCCATTTTGGATTCAATATATTCGATCACCTTCTCCGCATCGATATCGAGCGGAGTGGGCTCCTGCCGCTGGAACGGCCAGCGTGGACGGGGATAATCGGCGAACGAACCGTTCAACCCCGACTCGAGATAGGCCGCAACATCGCGGGGCGGATCCCAGCCCGGACCGGCCAGGGGCTCCCACTTCGAGCGCGGCTCCTGCCGGCTGCGGAAGTAGAGCAGGCTGCGCGAAAGTTTACCGAGGCGGTTCGCGATCAACCACTTGAAGTACAGACCGCGCGGGGCGCGCAGCATCCACTCGGCCAGCGACTCGACCTGTCCCTGAGAGGGCTTGCGGGTGATGATATCTTTTCCACGCGGAGTCAGGTCGGTGACCAGGCTGGCCGCTTCCATGAGGATGACCGCCACAAGCAGGACGATCCACAGGAAGATCTGTGGAAAGGCTTCGTAATATAAACGAATGATCCAGAAAAGATAGATGATGGGTTGGATGAAGGTCTCTTCGATGATGTCGCGCAGGAGATAGGCGAGAACACCAGCGAGGAGCATGGCAAAGAGCAGGCGTCGGTTCATGCAGGTTCCCCGCAGTAGCGCAGGATGTCGGTAAGGCAGGCGGAGGCTTCGGCCCGGTCACGGTCACCGGCGGAACGGGCGCCGTAACGAACAGACTCGAACAAGCGGGTGAGTCGCCGCACCGGGTCGGCGGGCAGGCCGGAGCGGGTCAGATGGGAGGCGAATTCTTCGGGGGTCATGGCCGAGTCGCGGTGGAGTCCGCGGCGGCGGGAAACGGCGTCGCTCATGCGCGCATAACAACGGACGATGGCATCCTCCCAGTCGTTGCCGTCCGCCAACTCGTCGAGCGATTGACGCGCGGCCGCGGCGATGTCATCGAGGGAGGCGTCGTGTGCAGGCGGGGTACGCATGGAGGCGAACTTGCGTCCCACGAACCAGAGCAGGCCAAACGTCACGAGTAGAAGCGCGAGACTGAGGAGATAGGTCAGCGAGGCGGGCAGGTCGGGCGGAGTGAAACTGGGCGGGGCAATCATCTCAGGCTGTGGGACGGAGATGCCCTCTCCGAAGGTGGCCTCTTCCGATTCCAAAATACCAAAGGCATCGCGATGTTTGACAAGGTAAAACACCGCCAGGGCAAACACCGCCAGGCGGAAAACCGACCATAAAAGTTTTTTACGGATCTCGGGAGGCAGCAAGGCCGTAAGGAGCAGGACGATCAGCATCACGCCGATCCAAAAGACCACGTGCTTCCACATGGGAACAGCGGCGATCTGATCGAGCAAAGCCGCCACAGAAACAGCGATGGTCTCGGAGCGCTCACGCTCATACTGGACCGGGTCGTTGAACTGCACCGAGCCGATCCCTGCCTCGAGCAATACAAGGGCAAGGACGGCAAGCAACGACAGACTGACCAGAATGGCGCGCCCGGTGGGTTTGAGTTTCATCGGCAGGATTTTACCATTTGGTTGGAATCGCCTTCACCCCTCCGTGGAGGGGTTACCAAAAGGAATCCGATCGTGATCCTTTCTATCAAACCTGATAACTCAACCCAGTACGATAATCCAGCAGGTATAATTCCGACAGAGTGAGGATACATGACCCAGGTGCCTTCGGAACATATTTTTATCAGTTACAGCCGTAGTGACAGTGAAACAATGCGCAAGATCGCGTTCTATTTACGCGACCAGGGTTACAGGGTCTGGGTTGACAACGAAAAACTGATCCCCGGCACAGCCGCCTGGGAGGAAGCCATTGAGCGGGGTATCAACCAGGCGTTTGCAGTTGTTGTGATCCTTTCCCCAGATTCCAAAAATTCAGAGTGGGTACGGCGCGAGATCACCTACGCCGACCAGTTCGGAAAAACCATCTTCCCCATTCTGGTGCGAGGAGCCAAAGAGGATGCACTCCCTTTGCGCCTGGTCACGCGTCAATATGTGGATTTTCGTAAGAGTGAAGAAGGCGGCAAGCGGGCGCTTGCCGATGCGCTCGGCTTCTACATCCGAAAAGACCACACGATGAAGATGAAGCGTCCGCTCGACATCACGGAAACGGTAAGCGCCCGGCAATCCCCTGCATCTGCGCCATCTCAAAGCAAAGTGTTTACGAAGTACTGGCCGATCATCGCGGGTGGACTGTTTGCGATTTGTGCCCTGACGTGCCTTGCAGCCTGGGCGGGGTATCGCATCCTCTTCCCCCAACCCGCCGAGACCGCCTCCCTACCGACCTCAGAGGGGCTGACCCAATCGCCTGCCCCGATCGCTTCGGAGACATTTCTTCCCGCCTCCACCCCGCAGGATACGGCCATCCCGTCCACACCCATGCCTCTCGCAGACGTGGTCGCCAACTATTTGAACGATGTTCAAACCCTGGATTCAGATTCTTTTGACGCAGCTCGAACGGACAAGTGGAATCTGATGAACGGAACCGTTTCAAATGGCGTCTTGACCATCGCAGGGACAGCCAATTACGACGGTGTCTTTGCCTCGCGAAAATTCCAAGCCGGGCAAGGCGTGATCATCGACTTCAAGCATACCCCTGACACTGGAATGGAAATCTTCCTCGATTCTGGCTTCTACGGCGAACCGACCTATAAACGCTTCGGCGTCTACGTGGAGGGGAGCCAGATCTATGTCAATGAGTATGGCGGCAATAACAAAAACGGCAGCGGGCTGACAGGGAGTCTGGTCATCCAACCAGAAACCCACTACTCCATCCTGATCGCCTACCTCCCCAGCGGTGAACTTCTCGAAGTGATCTGGGACCCCGCAGATACATCCAAGACTCTCGTCTACCGCGAAAAGATGGACGCATCCTGGCAGAATCTCGCCATGACGTTCTTCGTCCAAGCCGGGAGCGGCACCGTGCAGTTGGATAATTACCTGGCGATCCAGTTCAGTAGTGCGAGGTAGGTTTTAAAGGACATCAACCTGCCACGTTGCCTGCGGATGTATCTTCGATATCTCCGCGAC
>CAYNQA010000258.1:0-4851 GCA_964399225.1 uncultured Anaerolineaceae bacterium | reverse complement strand
CGAGAGCCGTGCGGATGGCGTGATTCAAAATATGCGCGGGATCCTGGTCGTCGCCGATGTGGGTGCGGTGCAGCGCTTCCACTACTTCACGGTCCACGCCGCGCGGCCAGACGTTCTGCTCGCGCCAGATCTGTTGTCTCTTCTTCGGAGCATTCTTCGCAGGGACAATTTCGCCGCGTTGCTGTCCGAACTGGGCAATATACAGGTCGGCCAAGTCGTTGGCAATTTCCTCGGGAGCACGTCCTTCGATCTTGATATCGTAACGGGACGCGACCACGCGCAGTTTTGCCACATCGCGGATCCAGTAACCTTCCGCCTCGCCCTTGGCGGTTGCCTTAAGCAGGAAGGCCATGTCGCGTCCGTGATCGGAGTGAGCCGCTCCACCCGCCGCGATCGCGCGGGTAAGGTTGCGCGCCTGGATCGTGTCGATCGTCGCGCCGCAGACGCCCACGTCGCCGCTCTTGGTCAGGCGGCACGGACCCATTCCGCATTGCTTGCAACACATCCCAGCGCCGCCGATGTTGCATGGAACCATGTTGTCGGCGCGAGTGAAAGCCGTTCCGATGCCCAGTTCATCCGCACGGATGAGCATCTGTTGCGCGGCGGGATCGGTAATTTCACGTTTCTTTGCCATAGGTCACCTCGATTCGTCCATCTTTACTGGTCCCAGCCCTGGGCAAGGCCAGAGCGGTCGGCCGCTGTAATCCACCCTTTGCGCAAATGAGACCGTGCTTTTCACCGTCTCATACACTGCGGTGTGACGGAAGACTCCTTCACCTTCTCGTTTCTCCACCGCGATGCCTGTTTCCACGAGCATTGGAATCTCACCGAGATACCCGGCTTCCTGTAATCGCGCTTCGATGAGTTCAGCTTGAGTCTTTTCAGGGTCGAATGTGACTTCGATGATTTGGAACGCGCTACTGGCATACACTTCACTAACCCCCGTCATTTCGAGCAAAATGCGTCGCACCTCGCTGACGTGATGATCTCCATACAGCGCGGGTGCTTCGAACTGAATCTTTTCCATCTCTTCCTCCTTTGATGCAGATAGGTCAAACCACGCACCGCTAATGGAAGAAGCGCTACTTTTCATCTATCATTCTAGCACCGCAGGCATGTTGAAAATCGGATATGTGAGTAATGTCACAGGAAATGGGGATTAATGTACGCGCGATGGAAAGGAACCCAGCCTTGTCTGCGCCACGGCTAAAATAGATTAATACTTGTCGAGATGAATGCCGAGTGCCTTCTTCCCGATGTATAATTTTGAGAATGAACTGGCGATTTTCCTTATCCATTCCACTATTGTGCCTATTCGTCATCGGGTTGATCCTGCCAACTCCAAAGCCGGCTCAGGCGCGGCCTCTGAACGCATCCGCTTATGAACTGATCGATGCCGTCAATAGTTTGCGGGCAAAGAATGGACTTCCCGCCTACTCGATCAATTCCATCTTGATGAGTGTTGCTCAGGCACACTCCGACTATCAATCATCGATCGGCTCAGTGACACACTACGGCCCCGGCGGGACTCGTCCTTACCAGCGTGCGCTCGCTGCAGGCTACCCCGTAGCGGGTGACCTCTCGCTGGGCGGTTTCTACTCCGAAAACATCATGGGCGGGACAGGATATACCGCACAAGAGGTGGTCAATGCATGGATGGGCGACGCGCCACACCAAAACACCATGTTATCAGCCAATCTGACTGAGATCGGCGCCGGAGTTTCATGCTCGGGCGGCTTTTGTTACTTTACCATTGACGCTTCCACACCCAGTGGAACGACCGTGTCATATACTCCGTCCAGTGGAGGAACAAGCGGGGGAGCAGGATCCACCGTCCCGACGCGCGGAGCCGTTTTTCCGAATACTCCGGCGGCGGATGGATCTGTCAAACACACCGTCCAGCCTGGTGAAACATTATGGGAGATCGCATCCGCCTACAATGTTAGCGTGGATGATGTAAAGCGTCTGAATAAGATTACCGATAACTTGATCTACCCCGGGAATGAGCTAATCATCAAAGGGGTTGCTCCCACCGGCACCCCCGGCCCAACCAGTTCGCCCACGATTGCGCCTACCCTCACCCCTTTCATCTTTTGGACTGTTACTGCTTCACCAACGATTACGCCTGCGCCTCCACCGTCTGCGCCTCTCTCTGGGCAGGGCGGAGGAATGATCGTTGGCATCATCATTGTGGCTGCTCTGGTGTTAGCTGGCGTGCTAACAGCGGGCAGTGCACGCAAACGACCTCGATAATCGTCAGACAAATATGTGACATCTCTCGCGGGAAAGTGTTACGAACAGCGCGCTAATTTCGGCTACAATCCGTCTTGTGCAAAAAATCACAAATAGATGGAGTAACGAATGAGCGAACTTAACATTGATGCACTATTACCGGCCGAGATGGCAACACGCGCAGAGTATCTTGGCGTGCGCAAGGCAGAGATGCCGGCGCTTAAGATGTTCATGCTCGCAGTCTTGGCAGGCGCCTTCATCTCGCTTGGAGCGATCTTTGCTACCACAATTGCCTCTGGTGGCATGTCGGTGGCGGCACCCGACGGGGAAGTGGCCTTCACGACCGGTCTGCCATACGGCGTTACCCGACTCTTGACCGGCCTCGTCTTTTGCCTCGGTCTGATTCTCGTTGTGGTTGGAGGCGCAGAACTCTTCACTGGCAACAACATGATCGTGATGGCCTGGGCTAGCCGTAAAGTCAGCACCTATGCTCTCCTTCGCAACTGGGGAATTGTGTACATTGGTAATTTCGTCGGCGCGCTGGGCACAGCCATCCTGATGTTTTTCTCCCGCCAATATACCTTTGGCTCCAATGCGGTTGGAATTGCCGCCCTCAAGATCGCTGTTGGCAAGGTGGATTTGGATTTTGGCCAGGCGCTTGCCCTTGGCATTTTGTGCAACGCATTGGTTTGTATGGCGGTCTGGCTAACCTACAGTGCCCGCAGTACAATGGATAAGATCATTGCGATCATTTTCCCGATCACCGCTTTTGTGGCTGCCGGCTTTGAACACAGCATTGCGAACATGTACTTTATTCCGTACGCTCTGTTCATCAACGGCTTCGACTCGGAGTTTATGACCACTGTTGCACCCAAGGTAACCGGCATCGAACACCTGACTTGGAGCGCCTTCTTTGTCAATAACCTGATCCCGGTTACACTCGGCAATATCATCGGAGGTGCAGTTCTTGTGGCTGCTGCCTATTGGACGATCTTCCTGCGCAATAAAGACAAATAAGGAGAACCTCATGAAAGCATATGTACTCATCAAGATCCGCGCCGGCGAAGTCAAAGATGTAGTTCGTCAGCTTCGCAAACTCGAGGGTGTCATCGAAGCTCATATGACCTTCGGGCCGTATGACGCAGTTGCTGTGGTTGACACCACCGATATATCCAAACTTGGAGCGATCACGGCCTCGGCTATTCAACCCATCCCTGGTGTGGAACAAACCCTCACCTGCCTTGCCGTGGACGTGCACTAAGTAAACACGCGGGGATGTCAATGCCCGCATCCAAGCCTTTTTCGCCTGTGGTCGGCCACACGGGACTCGCTTTAGAATCCCGCGTGGCCGACTTGCGCATTCGCCTCGGCGATCTGCCCGCAGACATCCTTGCTCACCATAGTGGCGCTTCCTATCTGGACCTTGGACCGGGGCATGGCGAATTTCACCTTTCCCTCCTCGGGTTTCCCATTCTCATTACCTATCCCGACTTCCATGCCTTGAGTTCCAACGGAGACCCATTGCCCGCCATTAAACAGGCGTTGCTTTTCTATTACTTTCTCACCAGTGATGGGTCCATACCGTCGGGAAATTGGTTATCCTTCGCCGAGTTGCCAGAAGGTCGCGTCTATGCAACTGCGTTCGAAAGAAACACCGGTGACATGGTAGCGAAACAATACAACACGAATCTGGCTGCCTTTTGTTCCACATGCAAGACGGCCGGCGGGCATCCACTTCAACTGGGAGATGCAGGTTTTTATTTTAACGCTCTTCCCAGGTTGCCGTTGGCGGTCGTGTATCATTTGGGTGATGATGAATTTCCCTCTACATGCAAAATGCTTTTCGATGAAAGTGCACCGCAACATCTCCCAACTGAGGCTTGTGCGATCTTGGGTGGCATGCTTGCGCGGAAATTGCTTTAGCGCATAGCCACAACCCTTCCTTGAGAGTCTAATTTTTTGAACCGAGAAACCTACTTTACCCCGTCCACAATTGAAGGCCAGGCCCAGAAAATGTTGGACGGGGTGATGCGTTTTCGAGAGCGGCATGCTAATATTTTGCTCGATCGAGAACGTGCAGCTCTGCTTGTGCTTGATTTGCAGGAGTATTTTCTGCGTCCAGATTCGCACGCATTCATACCCAGCTCAGCAGCGATTATTCCAAATATTCAACGAATCATTGAAGCATATTACACCGCCGGGCGCCCGATCATCTTCACTCGCCATCTCAACACAGATTTGGACGCCGGCATGATGTCACACTGGTGGAGAGACGTGCTGCGTGCAGAGTCTGAATTGAGCTCTATTGTCGCATTGGATATCTCAAAAGGAACTGTAATCGAAAAATCGCAGTACGATGCGTTTTATCGAACTGAACTTGAATCCATACTGAGGGGGAGGGGAGTGGAGCAAGTGGTCATCACTGGGGTCATGACACATTTATGCTGCGAAACCACTGCACGCTCCGCTTTTGTGCGTGGCCTTGAAGTATATTTTTGCATTGATGGAACTGCGACATACACAGAGGAACTGCATCGTGCATCTTTGCTAAATATCTCGCATGGGTTTGCAATCCCGATCAAATGCAGTGAAGTTTGACTTATGAGTACTTTTATTCTA
>CAYNQA010000257.1:0-4866 GCA_964399225.1 uncultured Anaerolineaceae bacterium | reverse complement strand
CTGACGCGCGCGCCCTTGTATTTGGCGATCTGGATGCTGGCTGTATTGACGCCGCCGCCCGCGCCCACCACAACGACCGTTTCGCCGGCCTGCAACCCCCCGCGCGTGATGAGCGAGTGCCATGCTGTTTGATAAACCAACGCAGCAGCCGCGGCTTTGTGGAAGTCAAACCCATCGGGCAATTTGTAGAGCTGACGGACCGGCAGGCAGATGTATTCGGCATACGTCCCGCGCACGGTCTCGCCGAGCAGATGCCAGTCGCGGCACATGTTGTCCCAGCCGGAAAGGCAGTAGTCGCATTTACCACAGCCGAGGTTGGCGTTGATGACGACGCGGTCACCCGCCTTCATTACTGGCTCACCGTTCCATTCCGGGAGAGGGGAGAGGGAAACCACCTCGCCTGCGCCATCGGCGCCGTTGATGTGGGGGAGTTCCAGTTTGAGACCAGGCCAGCCGTTGCGGACCATGACGTCCATGCGGTTGAGAGCCGCGGCGCGGATGCGCACGAGGGCCTCACCGGGCTTCGATTCTGGCGTCGGGAAATCGGTATATTCGAGGACTTCAGGCCCGCCGTGTTGACGGAAGAGGGTGGCTTTCATTTCGCCTCGTATTATGGAGCGCGACCTTCAAGTCGCTTAGCGGGCTAAAGCCCGCACTCCAAAAATCTATTTCTTTCTCGCAATGACGGTCATCGAGCCGTTGTCGCTGTAGATGCTGAATTTGTCGAGCAGGTTGAGGAGTCCCTTCAGCAGCCCGCTTGGGGCGTGGTTGATGCGGAATAGGCGACGGAAGAGAAAGCTCAGTTTGGCGTATTGTCCGGCGCGGTTGATCTCCAGCACCTCCCAATTTTTTTCCAATGCGCGGCGGACTGTGACCGGCGACCAGTAGAAGACGTGCTCGGGTAGTTTGTACGAGACCCATCCGCGCCTGGAGATTCTTGCCAGGAGGCTGGTCGGGTCGGGGGTGGTCATGGCAAGGATGCCGCCGGGTTTGACAACGCGTCCTACCGCTTCGAGCCACTCGAGAGGATGGTAAATGTGCTCGAAGGTATCGAAGGCGACAACGAGGTCGAACTCCGCAGCGGAATAGTCGGCGGTTTCGATCACACCATGTTTGATCTTTTCGCCAAATCTTTCGCGTGCCACTTTAACGATGTAATCGGACGGGTCCAGACCGTAGACATCGTAGCCTTGCGCCTGTGCCGCTTCGAGAAAGAAGCCAGGTCCGCAGCCAATATCGAGGACTTTGCCGGGTTTTTGGTATTTGCCGATCTCTCCCAGGCGGCGGGTGAATGTGCGCACCCAATTCGGGCGGACTTCGAGGTATTCATCGTAACCCTGGCCAGCCACTTCGGAGACGTAGTAGGCTTCATCGGCGTAAAGTTTGAGGATCGCCTTCTCTGTAAGGCGCGGAGAAAGGAATACCAGCCCACACTGATTGCAAGTGACAACTTTGAAGGGCTTGAAATCCTCGCGGAGGGTGGTGCCGTGCTCCGGTCCGCAGAGCGGGCAGGCTGTTTGTTCAAGGTCAATGTGGGTGCGGGAAGGTTTCATTTACGTTTGATTCCTGAGAGATCGTTTCGGTCGCGTTTTCCAAATGCGGTCATTACGATCTTGTTGAGTTGGATGAGTGAGATGATCACGAAGAAACTCCCGATCGCGAGTACCAGCCAGTCGCGAAGCGGGGTGGGTATGAATTGCAGCAAAACAATGTAGAGGACTTGTTTTGCGACTCCTTGCGGGATGGCGGGTGTGAGCAGTTTAGCGAAACCCACACCGGAGAGGAAAACGCCCAATACGAAAAGAACCATCCAGGTTTGTGCGAGCAGTCCGGGATTGAGCCAATGCCAAAACGATGCGCGATAGAAAATGGCAAACGTGTCGGCGGTCATGTTGAAGAGCTGGGCAAGATTTACGCGTCCCAGGCCGCCTCTGCGATGGTAGTTGATCTGGACAGGCTGTTCCACGATGCGGTAACCAAACCGCGAAGCGGCCACCAATAGCTCGATGTCGAAGGCAAAGCGGCGCGCCGAAACGCGGGGAATCGCATCCACGAGAACTTCACGGCGGAAAAGTTTGATGCCGGTCTGCGTGTCGGTGATATCCAAGCCGAATAGAAAAGCAACCATGGTGCGATATCCACGGCTCATCAAGCGGCGCAGCGGCGGGAATTGATTGGCCTGCAAGTCTTTTACGCCCGCCACAACGTCCGCGTTCGCTTCACGCATGACACTCATGAGGGTCAGCACGTTTTCGGGCGCGATCTCCATGTCTGAGTCGAGGAACGCGATGATGTCTCCGCGGGCAAAGTCGAATCCGTGGAAGAGGGTTGCGCCTTTGCCGCGGTTTTGCTCCTGCCGCACCGCGCGGACCGGGAGTCCTGATTCTGCGGCACGCTGGCTTTCGTCAAAGGTATTGTCATGCGAGCCATCATCCACCACGATGATCTCGTATCGCAGTCCATTAAGCGCTTCACACACGCGCAGAACATTGGCGTGGATGTGCGCGCCTTCATTGAAAGCGGGCAGGATGACAGAGAGTTCAGGAGTGGTTTCGGACATCGCGATTGCGACATTCATGTCGCGCAATCCTGACGGACTACCTCAACCCCAATTCGGCGCGGCTGATGACGAGACGCTGGATCTCGCTCGTTCCTTCGTAGATCTCTGTGATCTTGGCGTCGCGGAAGTAGCGTTCCACCGGCAGTTCGCGGCTGTAACCCATCCCGCCGTGGATCTGTACCGCGGCGTGCGCGCAGAACATGGCTGTCTCGCTGGCGAATAATTTCGCTGTGGATGCTTGCAGGGTGAAACGCTCGTTGGTGGTCTTTGAGCGTTCCTTAGCCATGGCGGCGTTGTAGATCATCAGGCGTGCTGCTTCGATGCGGGTCTTCATGTCCGCGATCTTGAAGCCAATGCCCTGAAATTCACCGATCTTCTGGCCGAAGGCTTCGCGTTCTTTGGCGTAATTCACACTGGCTTCGTAGGCAGCTTCGGCGATGCCCAAGGCCTGCGAGGCGATGCCGATGCGGCCTACATCCAGAACCGTCATGGCGATCTTGAAACCCTCGCCCTCTTCGCCAAGTCGATTCTCGGCCGGCACTTTGCAGTTGTCGAAGGTGAGTTCGCTGGTGGCCGAAGCGCGGATCCCCAGTTTCGGCTCCTTCTTGCCGCGTGAGAGGCCGGGCGTCTTTCCGTCCACGAGGAAGGCGGTGATGCCCTTGGCTTTCTTTTCCGGGGCGGTCATCATGAACACCACAAAGTAATCGGCCACTGGTCCGCTCGTGACCCAGGATTTGGTGCCGTTAAGCACGTAGAAGTCACCCTCGCGGGTGGCGCGGCTGCGCATGTTCGAGGCATCAGAGCCGGACATGGGTTCGGTCAGCGAGTAGGCGCCAACGGCCTTACCTGAAGCGACCGGGGTGATGAATTTTTTCTTCTGTTCCTCGGTGCCAAATTTCAAGATGCCGTGACAATACAACGAGTTGTTCACCGACATGACCACGCCATGAGCTCCATCGGCTTTGCAGATTTCCTCGAGCGCCAGCACATACGAGAGAGTATCCATGCCCGCGCCGCCGTAGGCTTCTGGGATTTCGATACCCATGAAACCAAGAGCACCCATTTTTTTGATCGTTTCTTTTGGAAATTCGCCGCTTTCATCGAACTTTGCCGCCACAGGCACGATCTCGTTCTGGGCAAAGTCGCGCGCGGTGTCGCGGATCATTTTATGTTCTTCACTTAAGGGGAAAAGCGCTGTGTCGCTCATCGATCACTCCTCAGGGATTTGAATGTTTGTGTGATTATACCCTTAGTGACTGTACCCTTTTGGGCGGGCAGGCGCACAAAAAGAGGTACCATACAGCCGCTTTTCTTGTACAATAAATGAAACGCCCACGGATTGGAACCATGACACAAACACACCCTGCACAACCCCAGTATTCCCCAAGCACAGACGAAGTGCTGATGGCGGCTGTGGCACACGGATCGGTATTCCTATCTATTTTTGGCCCGATCGGTCCGATCCTGGTTTGGATCAGCCAGCGGCGAAAATCCGCGTATGCCAGCTTCCACGCGCTTCAGGCGCTTGGTTACCAGATGGCATTTTATTGGGTCGGTATTGCGGCTGCGTTGATATTGGTCATTGGCTGGGGGAGTATGGTGCTTCCCGATGTTTCGGCTGCGCTTCAGGAAAACCCGCAAGAGTTGATGAGTGTACTGGAGGATGAGGGATTTATTACGCTGGTCACGGTTTTCACATGGGGAATATTCGTTGCTGGCGGCGTGCTTGGGGCGCTCATGTGTTGGTTGAAAAAGGATTTTCGATATCCGTGGCTGGGCCGCCGTCTGGAGACCTTCCTAAAATTCGATGCAAACTCTGGAAAATTGGATGTTGAAGCCGAGGAGCGCTTTATCGCCTCCATGGCACATGCATCTGCGATTCTTTTTCTTACGGGAATGTTGACGCCGATCGCGGTTTGGGTCACTCAAAAAAGTACATCAACCTACCTTCGTTTTCAAGCGCTTCAGGCCGCGGTGTATCAAGCCCTGGCGTTGGTCGGATATTTTTTCTTCCTTCTCGCTTACGCTGCTCTCTTCATTTTCCTTGGGCTATTACTCATTCCGGCCTCTGCGCAGTCCGAGGCTTTCACGATCGCAATGCTTGTGCTGATACTGGTGATCTTGCTCGTGCTTATCGCAGGAATGCTTGCCTTGCCAACGTATCATCTCTTTGCCATGATCGCTGGCATTCAAATCTTGAAAGGCAGGGATTATCACTACCCAGTCCTCGGCGCTTACTTAGCTCGACGGATCCAACCCAAAACATTGAAAGGATGACAATATGAAGATCTTGATTGCGGCAGACA
>CAYNQA010000256.1:0-4893 GCA_964399225.1 uncultured Anaerolineaceae bacterium | reverse complement strand
TCTCGTCGAGCTTTTTGGCGGGCGCGGCGTCGGGGAGCAATTCTTTGTAGATGTAAGGCAGGTCTGCGTTGCCGACGAAGATATCCGCGCGGAACGAGCGGCCGTCTTCGAGGAGGACGCCCAACACTTTCTTTCCGTTGGTTTCGATCTGCTTTACAGGCGCGTTGTAGATGAACTTCACGCCGTGTTTCTCGGCGATCTTCGTCAACGCTTGAATGCCCGCGTACATCCCGCCGATGGGATACCAGACGCCTTCGGCCAGTTCCGTGTATTGGAGCAGGGAGTAGGTGGCGGGCGCGTCGTAGGGGCTGAGTCCGAGGTACATGTTCTGGAACGTGAACGCGGCCTTCAGGCGGTCATCCTTGAAGAAGCGGCTGGTGTTGGCGTAGTGCTTTTGCAGCGCCTTGAGTTGGAAGATCAGCGGCAGGTTGGTCAGGCTGAAATATTCGAAGATGTTGTAGAAGTTGCGGCCGACGAATTTTTCCACCGAGAGTTTGTAGTGGCGCGATCCCTCGGCGATGTAATTCAGGAAACCGGTAAAGGCGGTCGGCTCCACTTTTTCGAGTTGCGTCTGCATTTCGCCGATGTTGGAGGTCAGTTGCAGTTGCAGGCCATCGTCAAAGTGGACTTTGTAGGTCGGGTCGATGCGGCGCAGGTCGAGGTGGTCGCTCATCTTTTCGCCGAGCGAGGCAAAGGTCTCTTCCCAAACTTCGGGCATCAGGAAGAGGGTGGGGCCAATATCGAAGCGGTGACCGTCGCGGACGATCTGATTGCAGCGTCCGCCTGGGGTGGATTCCTTTTCCAGCACGGTCACGTCGTATCCATTTTTAGCGAGGCGGGCGGCGGTGGCGATCCCACCGATGCCAGCGCCGATGATGAGAGCAGTAGGTTTCATTGGTTCTCCTTGTCGAGTTTATTATACGTATTGTCAAGTATTTGTCAAGATATATCTTTGCAAAACCTTGACAATATAGACAAAACCCGTACAATATGCCCATTCAGAAAAGGAGAACTTATGCAGGCACAATGGGAACGTCACTTAATCAATCTTGCTGGTAGCGAACCTCACCCTTCCGTCCGCCCGCTTTTCTCATATTGGGCTGGTGATTACGAGCTCCAGTCTGCGTATAGGCACGCGGCGACTGTGACTCGTGCCCATAGCAAATCCTTTTATCTCGCCTCGGCGCTCCTGCCCGAGGAAAAACGCTCTGCGGCCCGCGCGTTATATGCCTTCTGCCGCACGGTGGATGATATTGTGGACGAGTCCACCGACTACGACCGCGAGATCCGCCTGGATTATTGGCGTACGGTGACAAAAACCGCTTCCGCCTCGACCGAGGACCGGGTTGCCCTCGCCTGGGCCGATACCCTCGCCCGTTACCATATTCCCCGTCACTACGCCCTGCAGCTGATCGACGGGGTTGCCCGTGATCTGCACCAATCCCGCTATCCGACCTTCAACGAGCTGGCTACTTATTGTTACGGTGTTGCCTCCACGGTGGGATTGATGAGCATGTACATTGTCGGCTTCCGAAGCAACGACGCCATTCCTTACGCGATCAAACTCGGTGTTGCGCTCCAGATGACCAACATCCTGCGCGATGTGGGGGAGGACTTCCGCAACGGCCGTGTCTACCTTCCGCGCGAAGACCTGCTCTTCCACGGCATCTCCGAGACTGACATCGAGCTTGGCAAGGTCACGCCTCGCTGGCGTCAGCTCATGAAGTTCCAGATCGACCGCACGCGCAAGCTCTACGAAGAATCATGGGAAGGCGTGAAGATGCTCGACCGTGAAGGTCAGTTAGCCATCGGCGCCGCCTCCGTGTTCTATCAAGGCATTCTCGATCAGATCGAGAATAATGACTACGATGTGTTTACCAAACGTGCCAGTTTATCCGCGACGGAAAAGTTGCGTCGCCTGCCCACCCTGTGGATGCGAATAAAACGTAATTCGTAAAACGTAACTCTTGACCTTCGACCTTCAACCTCAAACTCAAAAAGGATTTCAATGAAAGACTCCCTCCGCCAAATTGCCAATCTTGTTAGCGTCATCATCGCGTTGACCATTAACATCCTTGCCTCCGTCCTCCCGCTCAACGGGCAGAATACGGGTGAGATCTCCGATAGCTTTCAGGTCTACTTTGTCCCCGCGGGATATGTCTTCGCCATCTGGGGCATTATCTACATCGGATGGATCGTATTCACCATCTTCCAGTTCCGCGCGGACCAGAAGGAAAGTCCCCGCCTGCGTAATCTCGGCTATCTCTTTGCCATCAGCGGCCTCTTCAATGCCGCGTGGCTCTTCACCTGGCACTACAATTTCTTCGGTCTCGGCGTGATTGTCATGCTCTCCCTGTTGGGACTGCTCATCGCCAGTTACCTGAAGTTGAACGTGAACGGCTCCTCCGTCTCGCGTGCGGAGCGCTGGTCGGTGGATATCCCCTTCAGCGTCTACCTCGGCTGGATCAGCGTCGCCACCATCGCCAACGTCACCGACTGGCTCTATCTCGTCGAGTGGAACGCTTTCGGCATCGCGCCGCAGATGTGGGCGATCATCATGCTCGCCGTCGCTTCGGTTGTCGGCCTGCTGATGGCGCTCACCCGCAAAGACGCAGCCTACCTGCTGGTCTTCGTCTGGTCGTTCGTGGGGATTGCCGTCAAGCAGGTCACCGCGCCGAATGTGGTGATGGCTGCGTGGATTGCGGCGGGCGCAATGCTGGCGCTGGCGGGATATAGCTTGCTGAGCCGAAAGAAAGCCTGATCCCATCTTTATCTTTTCCAAGCGGACATGGAATCCATCCATGTCCGCTTTTTGTTTGCGAATATAATCAGCCCATTCGCGCCTTCGTGTTCCTCCCGTTTCTATTCCTGATCGCATGCGCTTCATCCGCGCATGTGCCCGTTGAGGTTCAAACCATGTCCATTCGTTATCTTGCTCTCGGTGATTCCTATACCATCGGTGAAAGCGTTGCAGAGGGGGAGCGCTGGCCCATGCAGCTCGCGGACCGTCTGCAGGCAGATGGCATCCACGCTGAAGTCACGATCATCGCCCGCACCGGCTGGACCACGGACGAACTCTGGCAGGGGATTCAGGCGCAGACCATCGAACCGCCGTACGATCTGGTTTCCCTGCTGATCGGGGTCAACAACCAATACCGCGGACGCGATATCAACGAATACCGCGAGCAATTTGTCTTTCTGTTGAATAAGGCCATCGAATATGCCGGCGGACGAACGGAGCGGGTTATTGTCCTCTCCATCCCCGATTGGGGCGTGACACCGTACGCTGAAGGGCGTGATCGTACGCAGATCGCCCGTGAGATCGATGCCTACAATGCTGTCAACCGCGAGGAGTCGCTTCGGGCGGGTGTCCGCTATGTGGATGTGGCGCCCGCTTCCCGTCTGGCAGTGAACGATGTGTCCCTGCTGGCGGCGGATGGGCTGCATCCATCCGGCAAGATGTATTCCCTCTGGACCGACCTCGCCTATCCGCTTGTTCTCGCCATGCTCGGCCGCTGAAAGTATAATCGGGCAATCTCCGTTCGAGGAATTTTGCATGTATACATTGACCCCCGAAGAAAAAGTAACGCAAGTGATGGTCTACACCCAGGATAGCGTGGTGCGCGGCGAAACCGTCACCAAGCAGGCCGTGCGCGTCAGCACCTGGTTTCGCACCGAAGGCGCGCCCGATTATCTGCGGCTTTATAACATCCAATGGGTGACAGTCACCGGCGGAGCGCTCAAACCATTAACGATTCCAGAAATGTTCATGCCGCTCGATACGATCATTGGATTTCATATTTTGCCTCCTGCGCAAGACCCTCTCGATTACGACCCAAAGGAAGCCAATCGTGTGAATGCGCCTCTCTCGATCTTGATGGGGCGTTTCTTTGTGCGCGCCAGGATGCGTGTTTCACCGCAGACCGATATTGGCACCACGTTGAGTATCTCACATACCAAGTGGATGTCCATCTATGAGGCTGAGATCACCTGCCCTTATATTCCGCAAATGCCAGCCATGCAGGTGCCCATGCTGGTCGTGCGCCCGACCGCTGTTAATTACATCCTCGATGCGAAATAAAAAGACGGATGGGTGTTACCCATCCGTCGGACGTTCTTGCGAGGAAGGAATGGAAAGGCCGCCTTCTTTTCGTTTGGGGAACGTCTGGTGAAAAAGCAGGGCTTTTACCAGGTCAGGGCGTTCCACACCTTCCCGTATTCAAATGCTCAGGCGGAGTTCTGATCGCAACCTCCTTTCTGTTGAATCCATCATACAATAAATCAATGGGCAATACATTAAAAAATTATTTCAAATTTGTCAGCGGACTTAAGTCCCTTTCTTTCTAAGTTTACCGATCAGGTTGCCAAGCAGGACTCCCGCCGGAGCAGCGAAAGCGAATGCCAGCAGGGCAGAGGCGGCCAGTCCGGTCACCACAAGGATCGCGACCCATAAAAAGGCGAATCCGACCGGGTCCGACTTTACAACATTACCTGCATTGTCCACGCAATGCAATTCTGTGGCAGTTGCGGGTTGAGGGTTGCCAAATTCATCCTGAATGGTGCTTTGGTATGAATAGGCTTCGGCCGTGGTCCCCTCCGGGCAAACCAGCGGGCCAAGGATGTTCATTGCAAGGCCGCTGCCGGAACTGAAACCGCCTACGAACATGGCCACAGGACCAAGGCAGCTGCTGATAATGGTAAAGACCAGCACCCAAACAATGCACCCGGAAATTGCGCGTGTTGAATTGGAACTCATAATTACTCCTTGACGGTATTATCCCACCTTCCTCACTTTTCCAAAATACGCGATTCGCATTTTACGTGCGCTATTTTCTGGATTGTGAGATATAATACAAATTGTCAGACAACTTTCCCAGGAGGCAGCCATGACCA
>CAYNQA010000255.1:0-4908 GCA_964399225.1 uncultured Anaerolineaceae bacterium | reverse complement strand
CCAAGTGAAACAGAAGAAAGAAAACTGTGGGAACCAACAGGCCAGACAAGAGGCACAGCCCAGCCAGCGCTTCCACCAAACCAGCCAACCAATTCATTGAGATCGCTCCTTTTCCAACATGCGCCATAGTCTGGCAACTGAGAGATTGCGCCACCAGGCGATCTCGTCCTGCAGAAGCTGCACTTCCCATTGCAATCCGTGCGGATGCAAATCACCCAGCCAGTCAGTTAGAAAACCTGGCAGGGTCTCTATTGAAGGCGGCAGGGCTGTACGATGATGTTTGTGAAGCCAGTCTAGAAACCTTTCCTTGCGGACGGTTTCCAGTTCATTCACCTGTGCGCAAAGCTCTGCCACGATCTGTGTGAGAGTCATCAGCGCTCCTTGAAATGCTGGGCAAAGACCCAGGCAACGAAGAACAGGAAGCCGCCAACGCACAAAAACACAATGCCAGCCGGCAGAAAGCCATACAGGAAGAGAAAACGAAGCCAGGGCGCCATGTCAAAATCCCAAACGTAACGGGTCATCAGCCGGGTCTGGCTGGGTTACACTTGCCGTTTTTTTTGCCTGGCGCGCCGCCAGGAGTTCATCCAAAAGGCCCGCCGTTGAGGGAGGTAACATGCCCCGCAGCGAATGAGCGGCACGTTCCTGCCAGCCGTCCAGCGGGAGGTACTCGTCTGCATGGGCGGCGAAAACTTCCTCCATCAATGCCTTGACTCGGTTAGAGTCGGCGCGCGGCAGGGGCTGGATCTGCGCCAGGGTCGGCGGCTGCCACTGTCCCTTGAGGCGTGCCCGCAGCCAGCACTGCAGGGAGGGCAGATCGAGGGTCATGTTCCCGTAGCGCAGGCTGGAGTTCAAGGCGGCGCGCACCAGGTCGGCGTCTTCCGGATCGGGCGAGAAGAACATCTGGGTGGATGTGTTGGCCAACATCGCTTGCACCACTGGTTCCATACCTTCCACCTTGCGCATCAAGGAAAGCGACTGTGCTAACACGAACATCCTCGCCCCGAACTTGGCGCCTTCGGAGAGCATGGCTTCCAGGCGCATTCCGGAACCGATCTCCTGCGCTTCATCCACAATAAAATAGAAGGGCACGGGCTTATCCAAGGTGGCCTTGCGGTAGGCGGCATCGAAGACGTTGTACAGGACCGAGGCTGTGAGGCGTGCCCCTTCGCGTCCCATCTCGCCGGAGGGCAGGCGCAGGACGATCCAAGCGCGCTGGTCCACCCACCTGGTCATATCCACGAAGCGGTCCTGGTGCATGGCGGAGAACAACCAAGGTGAGAGTTCCAGCGCCATCACCTTGGAGAGCACCGGGCTGATCACCTCCGTGATCCAACTCTGGTTCTTGCGTTCATCTTCGCCGGTCTGGCCAAGCAGGGCGTCCAGTGCAAGCGCGCCCATGCGATCACCGGGTGGCAGCAAAGCCATCGCCGTGTGCCGCCATTCCTTGTTGAAGGCCATGAAGACCACGTGCAGGAGACCCAGCCCATCGTTTGGATGGTGTTGGTTCCAAACATGCGCCAGGCGGAAGAGTCCGAGCAGCGCGGCCTGCATGCGCGGTCCCCAGTAATCGTCCCAGATGCGTCGCCCGATCTGCACGATGGCGTTGCCAGCCCAGGTGAAGTCCGGGACGGCGAGAAGGTTCAGCGGGATTACCTGCGGTTGATCGGGAGTGATGATCCGCAGTCTTTGAATTGCGGCCTTCCGTTTTTCCTCCGGTAGTTGTGCGATTGCATCGAGGAAGGCATCCGCCAAAGAGACATGTGGGTCAACCAGAAAGATTCCGGGCGCTTCCTCGCCGCGCGCCAACAGTTGTTCCAACATGGCAAACACGAAGGATGATTTACCTGAGCGGCTGCCGCCGGTCGCCATGCCATGTCCATCCGGGTCTACGCCGATCCACCCGCTGGTGGCAACGCTCTTGCCGATCTTGAACCCAGCTTCCAGTAATGGCTGTGACGGAGGCGGGGCGGGCACATCCTGCCAGACGGCGCGATCCAGGAGTCCACTGCCTTCGCCCAATTGCAACGGGGCGATCAGGCCGGCCAGTTCACCAGCCGGCAGGGGAAACCCATAGCCGCGAATCTCCGGCCAGAGATTGGACAGATCGAAACGATATTGTTTTCCGTCCAAAAGCGGCAGGTCAATGTAGGAGGAAAGACTCAACGCCACATGGAAGAGCGGCTCCTGAATTCTTCGTTCCAAAATTTCCTTTGGGATGGAACGCCAGTCCAACCAATCGCGTAGACCAAAAGCAGAAGCAACAAACAACACAGCACCGGCGATCAGGCCGATCACACCGAAGATGGGAGCTAACCAACCCGCGCTCCAAAGTCCACCACTCAATCCAGCAATGAGAATTCCGAGAAACAACCAGGCGCGCAGAAAAGCCAACTCGCTTCTCCACGGATTAGGCGTTTCGCCTTCCACGCCACCAGAGGTGCCATACGAGTAAGCCGAGAGTTTGCGCAGGCGTTCCTGCAAATGTTCTTCCCTACCCAAGACCCACAATCGCAGGCTGGCAGTCTTGCTCTCACGCGCCGCGCTGATCAACTGGCTGGCGATGGCAAGCAGCGGGTCGCTGTCCTTAGCAGAGGCTAGGATGGAAGGCAAACGGTTCGATGAAAACACAGCGATACCGGAAGCGCGTACATCCACTTCTCCCAGCGCTCGCCAGCGGCTGTGCTGGCCGGTCATGGCGGCCCAGGCTTGCACCACTCCCTCTGCGGTATGCGGAGGCAGATACAAACGCACGCGCAACCCCATCGGCGAGGCGCTCCACTCGATCACGGCTGGACTGGGAAGTTGCCCCAGCCAGCCCATCACCTGGGCGCGCAGATCGTCCAATTTCAAGGGCGCGAAGAGCAGTTCCCAGCCCTGCCACTTTCCATTGCATAGAGGGCAAGCATTAGTTTTTGCGACATATTCATAACCACAGTGAACACACGTGTACTTGAGAGTCATCGCAGGACTCCTGTGGCGCCTAGTTGTTTCCAGAATTGCAACCAGGCCGGTGGAATGGAAACGAGAACCGGGAAGAGCGCCCCGCGTCCACCCGATGGCGCGGCAAGGAAGACGCGCGGCGGCAGGCGCGAGGTCATCTCGGCGTTCCTGCGCGCTTCGCTTTCCGGGACACCCAGCGAACGATAGAAGGCAAAGGCCTCGTCCGGGCCAAGCCGCCCGATGAAAGCGGTGGAGGCGAGACTCAAAGAGGTGGGGTTCTTCATCAGGTCGGCGGGCAGGTGCGTGATGAGAGTGACGCCCACGCCACGCTTGCGCGCCCTTCTGCCGAGTTCATCTAACAAGTCGGTAAAGGGACCACTTCGAAGCAAACGCCAACCTTCATCGATGAAGATGTCCATCGGCTGCTTGCCAATGGTGACCGAGTGATACAGGAACCAGGCCAGCACCGCATGCACAATGGCGCGGTTCTCCTCGCGCAACGAAGAGAGATCGAAATTCCACCACTGGCCAGCAGGGAAGTGTGGCGAGAGCAAAGCTTTGGGGCGATCAAAGAAACCTTCGAACAATCCACCATGCATGAAGGGTCTGAGCAAAGCCAGGGGCATGGCAGCCTCGGGGACATTGAGCGTGCCGAGCGTTTCCACCAGTTCGGCAATGGAACATGGACCGGGGCGTCTTTCCCATCTGCGTTTCACGGCTTCGTGCAAGGCGGCCTGTACACCGGGAGACAGAACCGATTCGCCCGCGAGGGCAGCGATCAAGAAACGCACAGCCAACAACAGTTCAGCCGGGTTCTCACCCTGCAGAGGTTGGATCAGGCAGGTGTCCTTTTCCTCCGGAATGCCGGCGGGAACGACTCGACCACCCACGCCTTCGCACAGGCGGTTGTTCTCACCCTCGGGGTCAATGGAGATCACAGTGCGACCTTGTAGGAGGCGTTGCAGCATGATCCAGCGCAAGAGTGTGGTCTTGCCAGAACCGGGTTCGCCCAGGATCAAGGTGGTGGCGTGCGGGGGAGGCGGGACATTGGGATCGAGTCCCTTGGTGAAGGAGAAATGCACGTCGCGTCCATCGCGTGCATGTGTTCCGATCCAGACCGAGTCTTCGGCAGGAAGAACCTGGCGTGAAGGGGCAGGTAACAAGGGAAGGGTTTCTTCCAAAAATAAAGTAGGCTCATCCAGCCCGGGGAAGAGCCTGCCTCCCGGTTGGAAATGGTGCAGGGCGCGCTCGGCGATGTAGAACAGGCGCTGGGCAGTGAGACCACGCGCGCGCAGTTGCGACTCGATCACGCGGCGCGCGGCTTCAGCTTCATTGAAGCGGTCGCGCTCCACGAACAGACCGGCCATGAGTGCAATACGAAAAGCCGGCTTGCCGAAGGTGAGTTCGGATTCGGCCGCGTCCATCGCCGAGTCGGAGGCACGCTCAGCCATCGAGGGACGGCGTCCAGTCTTCTCGGCCAGCGCCATCATGAAACCTTCGAAGAGCGTGCGCCGGGCGCGCAGCGATCCCCGCAATACATC
The DNA here is from genome assembly GCA_964399225.1 of uncultured Anaerolineaceae bacterium. Taxonomy (GTDB): domain Bacteria; phylum Chloroflexota; class Anaerolineae; order Anaerolineales; family Villigracilaceae; genus Denitrolinea. The sequence goes on along the minus strand of CAYNQA010000255.1, from coordinate 424 downwards.
GGGCGGCTCACGCCGCAAGGACAGGGAGTAGAGCACGGGCAGGTTGGGGTAGAAGACGTCGGCGGTGAGACGCGACCAGGGACGATCGGTCTGGCCGGGCACGCCGCTGCCGCGCGCGGAGAGAGGTAAAAGATATCCGCCCGGAAACAGCAGGTGGTCTTCCAGAATCTCCACGGCTTCGGAGGCGATGGCCGCCGCGAATTGGTCTTGAGGTTGAGGCATGCGGCGGATGATACGAAAAGATATGGATGGGTATTCGTGCGCTGTCGCTAAACCCCCGGACCGAAGAAAGACAACAAACGGTTTACAATTCTACTCATGTACGTGCATCTTACTGCCCACTCCGCCTATTCGTTGCAGGACGGACTGGCCACGCCGACTGACCTGGCGTGCGCTGTGCGCGAAGCCGGCATGACCGCCCTCG
>CAYNQA010000254.1:0-4920 GCA_964399225.1 uncultured Anaerolineaceae bacterium | reverse complement strand
AACCGAGCGAACTGCAATTCTTCCAGCAGCACTGTCGCGGCGACCTGACCCTCGTGGATGTCGGCGCGAACATCGGCCTTTACACCTCCCTTGCGATGCATGGATTGACCTCCGGCGGACGCATCCTCGCCTTCGAGCCGCGCCCGCAAAGCTTTGCCGTGCTGGAAAAGAACATCGCCTCCAACCACCGCGCAGCGGGTCCACGCGTGGACGCGTTCAACATCGCCGCATCCACCCAGCCCGGCGCGTTCACCCTCTACCAAAACCCCGACAACCACGGCGACAATCGTCTCTATCATTCGCAGGATTTCCAATGGCAGACCATTGAAGTGCAGGCCCGTCCACTCGATGAAGTCCTTTCCGAACAAGGCGTGACCGAGATCAACTTCCTCAAAATGGACGTGCAGGGCTACGAGCAACAAGTCCTTGGCGGACTCAAGCAAACCCTGCGCCGTTCCACAAACGTAATCCTCATGACCGAATTCTGGCCGAAGGGACTGACCGAGGCCGGCGGCGGTCCGCTCGCGTATCTCGAAGAGCTCTCCGACCTCGGATTCCAGCTCTTCGAACTGAAAGAAAACCCGCGCGGAACGCTGGTCCCGCTCGGGGATTGGGATGGTTTGATTCAGGAATTGAAGGGGAGGAAGTACGCGAACATTGTTGGTGTAAAGAAGTAAGTCGGAATGGCATTCCGACTACCGACTCTACTAGCTTGCCGAGCCGATCCAAGAGAAAACTCCATGGCCGAGCATCGCGATTTTTACCACCGTCATCTCCCGCACTGGCAACCGCAAGGCGCGACATTCTTTGTCACATATCGATTGAAAGATTCTCTCCCAAACACAGTGATCGAAACTCTACGCGCAGAGCGAGAACTTGCGAAACGCGCCATCGCATCTCTTTCTCTGGAAAAGCGTGAAGAGCAGGATGACTTAGATGAACGGCGTTCCTTTGGGAAATGGGATGATTTCCTTGACCGCGCAGAAACTGGACCGAAGTGGCTATCTGAATCTCTAATAGCGGAAATAACGCGGGAAGCCCTGCATTATCGAGATAATCGCGAATATCATCTCTATGCATTCTGCATAATGTCAAATCATGTTCACGTAGTATTCGAGCCGCTAACCAGTAAGTCGGATTGGCAATCCGACTTACAACAGCCCAACCTGCCTTTGCAAAAAATAATGCAATCTTTGAAACGTCATACCGCGCGTAAATCCAATGAACTACTCAGCAGAGAAGGTGCGTTTTGGCAAGATGAAAGCTATGACCGTGTGATACGCGACAACAATGAATTTCTTCGTATCATTCATTACGTGTTAAACAATCCAGTCAAGGCCGGTCTTGTGGCAAAATGGGAAGACTGGCCGCGGTCATATTGCAAACCTGGTATTCTGTAGAACGGAATGGTATTCCGTTTCGCAATCTGGTCGGATTGCCAATCCGACCTACCATGAAAGGATTGTCCCATGCCCCTCGACCTCACCTTCGCTGAACAGAACCGCGCATCTCTTGAACGCATCAACTCCCTCGTCACCCGCCTCACGGACGAGGAACTGCTCACCCCCGTCGGCGAGCACTGGACGGTCGCGGTAGCCCTGGCGCACATGGTCTTCTGGGACCGCCGCGTGTTGTACGTGCTCGACATGACCAAACGCAACAATGGCGAAGTGTACGTGCCCAATCTCGAGATCGCGGTCAACGATCTATCCCTGCCGCTATGGAAAGCCATCCCGCCGCGCGAAGCTGCGCGGCTCAGCATTGAGGTCGCCGAGGAGTGCGACCGTCAACTCAAGGCGTATGACCGCGGTCTGTTGGAAAAAATTTACGAGGTCAACAAACGCTGGGTCGTCCGCGCCCTGCACCGTAATGAACATCTCGATGAAATTGATATGGCATTGAAGAAGTAAATCCATGATCCGCAGATTGCGCAGATTTTCTAAATCAGCGTAATCTGCGGATAAATTTTATGTCCCCCATTACCTCTTCCCTCCTCCAAAACGAAGCCGACCTCAACCGCATCCGCGCATTCCTGGCTCGCCTGCCACACAAACCTCGCCTGGTGGACTTCGAGGAAAAGATAAAGCTTCCTGCCGTCCGTGCCACGATGAGAGTGTGGGAGCAGAACAATGAGATCGTTGGCATGGCCTACGTCGACCCATTCAACAACCTGTGGTTCGAGACTGATATAAACGGTACGCACGAACTCGAACAATTGGTTTTCGATTGGGGCGCTGACTGCATCCGCAAACGCAATGCAGAAACAGGTGAACAGTCCACGCTCGATTTTTCCTGCGACGCAAACGATCCCGAACGGCTGGCTTTCACGGAACGATTCGGTTTTGATCGCGAAGAGGTGCGGACGTTGTACTACTCCCGCCCGCTGGACGATACGCTCATAACCTATCCTCTCCCACACGGATTCTCGATCCGCGCCGCACTGGGCGAAAGCGAAGTGGACGCGCTCGTCGCCCTGCATCGCGCCGCCTTCGGCACCGAGAACATGACTGTCGAAGAACGTCTCGCCATCATGCGCGCCCCGGGCTACATCCCTGAATTGGATCTTGTGGCGGTCGCGCCGGATGGAGGTCTCGCCGCATTTTGCATTTGCGGCTTCGACGAAAACGATCCCCACGCTGGCTACACCGACCCGATCGGGGTGCATCCACACTATCAAAAGATCGGATTGGGCAAAGCCATTGTCAGCGCAGGACTGCACAACCTGCAACTACGCGGCGCAAGGATCGCCCGACTTGGCACAAGCAGTCAAAACAGCGCCATGCAAAAACTTGCGGAACGCATGGGGTTTATCTGCGAAGCAGAAAAATTCTGGTTTTCAAAAAAAATATGAGGCTGCTCAAAGACAAAGTCGCCGTTGTGACTGGCGCAGGCTCGGGCATCGGGAGGGAGCTTGCGCTTCAACTCGCATCACAAGGTGCGCATGTCGCCCTCGCAGACGTGAACGCCCCCGGGCTTGAATCCACCCTCGCCGACATTTCCCGCACGGGCGGTCACGCCTCCTCCCACCTCGTGGACGTCTCCAACCGCGAAGCGATGAACGACTTCGCCGAGCGGGTCATCCGTCAACACAGCCGCGTGGACATCCTCATCAACAACGCGGGCGTGGCATTGAAAGACGTGAAAGTGCAAAACATCGCCTATGAAGATTTCGAGTGGGTGATGAATATCAACTTCTGGGGCGTAGTCCACGGGACAAAAGCCTTCCTGCCGCATTTACTCAATCGCCCCCAAGCGAATCTCGTCAACGTTTCGAGCGCCTACGGGGTGACGGCGGCGGGCAACCAGGGCGCCTACTCCACCAGTAAATTCGCCGTGCGCGGATTCAGTGAAGCCTTGCGGCAGGAACTTCATGACACACCCGTCAAAGTGACGGTGGTCTTCCCCGGCGGGGTCCGCACGGGGATCGCGCGCAGCAGCAAGGTTGCCCAGAACGGCGAACCGATCCGCGACGCCGAAGCCGCCATCCGTTCGTTCGAAGCGAGGCAGAGGATTCTGCCCGGTGAGGCTGCGCGTCAGATCATCCGCGGCATCCAGCGCGACGCGCCCCGTCTGCTGGTCGGTAATGACATCAAACTGCTCGATCTGCTTGTCCGTCTCGCACCCGCCGCGTATGATTGGTTTATGCTGAAGTTCGTCATGCGCGACTACAGCCGCTGATATAATGCGCTCCCGTGAATAACTCTTCGACAAAATCCATCGCCCGCGCCGCGGGCACCGTGATGCTCGCCACCGTCATCGGCCAATTGGCCGGGCTGGCGCGCAGTGTCATCGTGGCGCGCACATTCGGCGCATCACCCGAACTCAGCGCCTTCCTGTATGGCAACCGCGTCAGCGAGACTCTTTTTCTGCTGGTCGCCGGCGGCGCATTGGGATCAGCCTTCATTCCAACGTTTACCGGCTTCCTCGCAAAAGACGACAAAGACTCCGCGTGGAAATTGGCCGCCTCCCTCGCCCGCCTCGTCACCTTGACGTTGAGCCTGCTCGCACTCCTCGCGGCGTTTCTCGCCCCCCAGATCGTGCGCTACCTGCTCGCGCCCGGCTTCTCCTCCGACCCCGCCCTCTTCGCCCTGACCGTGGACTTGATGCGCATTCAACTGATCGCGTCCGTCCTCTTCGGCCTGGGTGGACTGATCGTGGGCGTGCTCAACGCGCATCACATTTTCCTCGTCCCGGCATTGACCCCGGCCATGTACCAACTTGGCATCATCTTCGGCGCACTGGTGCTCGCGCCAACAATGGGCGTACACGGCCTCGCCTGGGGCGTGGTCATCGGCGCGGTACTTTATCTGCTGATTCAAATTCCATCCCTCTTGAAATTACAGACTGATTACTGGTCACTGATCACTAGTCACTTGTCTTTCGACTCCAACGTCCGTCACGTCCTCCTCTTGATGGGACCTCGCCTGCTCGGCGTGGCGGTGGTGCAGGTCAACTTCTGGGTCAATGCGGCACTGGCATCCAAGATGTCGGGTGAAAGCATGGCCGCCTTGAGTTACGCCTTCGCGCTGATGTTGATGGCGCAGGCCGCCATCGCGCAATCGGTGGCGAACGCCGCCATGCCGACCTTCTCGGCGCAGCATGCCCTCGGTCAACGTGACGAGATGCGCGCGTCGCTGGCCGCATCCCTACGCGGAATCATCTTCCTCGCCCTGCCCGCCTCGCTGGGACTGATCCTCTTGCGCGAGCCGTTGGTGGCGATGCTCTATCAACGCGGCGAATTCGACTCACAATCCACGTCGCTGGTGGCGTGGGCCTTGCTCTGGTACGCGGCCGGGCTTCTCGGCCATTCGATCATGGAAGTGCTGACCCGCGCCTTCTACGCCCAACACGACACAAAGACCCCCGTGCTGATCGGTACGGTGGCGACGAGTGACACCTACGGCATCTACCTGAGCGGGA
>CAYNQA010000253.1:0-4934 GCA_964399225.1 uncultured Anaerolineaceae bacterium | reverse complement strand
CCGTATCAACAAGGCGCGCTCATCTCGCTCTTCCATGAAATGGGACAGGTGGAGCGCATCGAACACGGACGCGGCGGCGTGCTCATGCAGGGACGCATCCCCGGCCGCCTGCACGCCCAATTCAAAAGCTGGCAGGTGAAAAAGTTCGAGTTCGAGAAACAACAAAACGAAGAAGAGGAAATCTCATGATGAGCTGGCTCTCCAAACTGGTTGATAAAGCCTCCGATTATTTCGCCCATCGCAAAGGCCTCCTGCCGATGATCGGACTGGTGATCATCATCGTGAATCTCATCCTGCAATTCGTGCTCCCGCCCGGCTGGCTGCGCGACAGCCAACTGCTCCTGCACGTCGGCTTGATCATCTCGATCTTCGGTCTGATGCTGGCCTGGGCGTTATGACCTGCTTTATTCCGGGCTGTAGGGCAATCGCCTTCAAAACTCACCAAGAACAAAATCTGCTGATTTGCGCAAAATCCCGCTAATTGCTCTGTATGATTTGCGAAGATTAGCGTAGATTAGCGGAAAGAAATTCCGAATGCATCGTTGCAACCTGCTTTCGGGATGGAGGGGTAAAAAATCAATTACAATTCTTCCCATGCGACGCATCCTCGTCAGCCTCTTCCTTTCCATCTTCCTGATCGCCTCCGCTCCGCAACAAGCGCCGCGGGTGCGCATTCTCGTGGATGGGCAGGTCCGCGACATTGCCGTGAGCGATCTCGTTCCGGCAAACATGCTCGCCGCTGCGGCGATCTCATTTTCTCCCAGCGACCGGGTCCTCGTCAACGGAATATCCGTTCCTCTCGACCGGCCGATCCAGAGCGAAAGCAATTTCACCTTGCAACTGCGCCGCGCGGTGCCGGTCACGGTCATTGCCCCGAATGGACAGGTCACCATCAGCACGGCGGCCTTCACCGTCGGCGAGGCGTTGCGCGAGGCGGGTGTGGCCTCGCTCGGCATCCACGACATGGTCGAGCCGCCGGCCAACAGCCTCATCACCAGCGGCATGTTCATCAACGTCACGCCAGCCCGCTCCATGACCGTGACGGCCGCGGGCCGGTCGGTCACCGTCTACGCCTCTGCGTCCACGGTGGGAGCGGCGGCAGCCGAGGCGGGGATTCCGCTCATGGGGTTGGACCGATCCGCTCCGGGGGAGAATGAAGCGTTCCCCGGCGACGGGCAGGTGCGCATCGTGCGCGTCACCGAGTCCACGGTCAGCGCCTACAAGGCCATCCAGAATGAAACACAACTCATCGTCACCACCGACATCGAGCCGCCCCTGCAGGACGAGCTCGAGCCGGGCGCCATCGGCCTCTCCTTCGAACGCACGCGCATCCGCTATGAGGATGGCGCCGAGGTCAGTCGCGTGGTGGAAAGTGACAGCGTGGTGCGCGAGCCGCAAACACGCATCGTGCGCAGTTCGTATTGGGCCGCCAAACAAATGTACGCCACCTCCTATTCGCCCTGCCGTTCGGGCGTGGATGGATGCATCAGCGGCACATCCAGCGGCATGACCGTGCAGCGCGGCGTGGTGGCCATGTACTACGAATGGTATCTCGCGCTCGGCGGTGTGCGCGTGTTCATCCCCGGCTATGGCACCGCCGTTGTCGCCGACGTGGGCGGAGGCTTCCCCGACCGCCGTCCGTGGATCGACCTCGGCTTCAGCGATTCCGATTACGAAGAATGGAGCGGCTGGGTCACCGTTTACTTCCTTGCCCCCGAGCCGCTCGAGATCCCCTGGTTTCTCAGATAACATCGCGCCCTCATGACTCGAATCCAAAAGATCATCCTGGCTTTCCTTGCGCTGGCCGCCATTTCCCTGACCGGAATCATCGTGTGGATTCTCTACCTCAACGCGCAAGCCTACTGGACAGCCCCCCTCGGCCCCTCGCTTAACCTGCCGACAGAATCCGCTTCCTTCCCCACGCCTCAAGCGGCTTCGCCCTCGCCGGCCAGCGCGCCCACCTACGTTTACCTGCCCACCGTCACCCCGCCGCCGACCTTCACGCCCTACCCCTCGTTCACGCCCTCCCCGCTCACCTGCGGCTCGATGGACGTGGTGACCGTGCTTGCCATCGGCACCGACTCACGCTCCGGCTCCTACGAATACGGCCTCGCCGATGTGATCCGCCTCGTGCGCGTGGATTTCATGAATCGCAAAGTGTCCATCCTCGAATTCCCTCGCGACCTGTGGGTGGAAATTCCCGAGATCTCCGACAACCTTAAAGGTGGACAAGACCACGAAAAACTCAATCAGGCGTATCTCTATGGCAACCCCGGCTTCGGCTACTGGGACGATCCCAGCGCCGGCCCCGGCTTGCTGGCGCGCACGATGAATGTGAATTTCGGCGTCCGCCCAGATCACTACGTGGCCGTGCACATGCGCGCCTTCGAAGACATCGTGGACGCGGTCGGCGGCATCGACATCTATCTGCCCGAAGCCGTGGATGGCCGCACCTCCGACGACACGCGCCGGTCGCTTTACTTCGCCAAGGGCGAGCATCACCTCGAAGGGCCGCAAGCCCTGCAGTTGGCACGCATCCGCAATGATGGCGTCTTCGAGCGGGCCGATATTCAAAACCGCGTGCTGTGCGCCTTGCGTGATAAACTTGTCACCCCGAGCGTCCTGCCGAAGGTGCCCGAGATCATCCAATCCTTCATGGATAACATCCAGACCGATCTCAGCCCCGAACAGATCAGCCAGTTCGCCTGTCTCGGCACGCGCATGGACCCGTCGCTGATCCTCTTTGCCAGCTTCCCGCAGGAGTTGTTCAAGAGCGACCGCGTTTACGACCCGGTCTTCGATTCGAGGGTCTTCATCTGGGACGTGGATTTCACCATCCTGCGCGGCTATGTCACCATGTTCCAGGCCGGCAGTTGGCCGGTCGCATCCACCGAATCAGACGACGAAGAGTCACTGCCCTTCTGCCCCCCGCCGGGACAATAAGAACCTTTTCGCAAAACACATCCGCCATGTCTTCCCGATTCCCCCCGCCCCTCCCGCCTCTCAACTCCGCGGCCATCCTCAAGGCCCACGGCCTCTACGCCGATAAAGCCCTCGGCCAAAACTTTCTACAGGATCCCATCATCCTCCAACGCATCGTGGACACGGCCGAGGTCCTGCCGACTGACACCGTGCTCGAGATCGGTCCCGGGCTGGGCGCGCTCACCCGTCATCTTGCCGCCGCCGCCAAACAAGTGGTTGCCGTGGAGCTGGACGGACGCCTGATCCCCGCCCTCGAAGAGACGATCACCGGCTTCAACAACATCCAGATCGTTCAAGGGGACATCCTCGATGTTGAACCCGCAGAGATCATCAGCGCAGAGGATTATCTGGTCGTCGCCAACATCCCCTACTACATCACGTCTGCGTTGCTGCGGCATTTGCTCGAATCACCCCCCCGTCCGCGCCGCGTGGTGCTCACCGTGCAAAAAGAAGTGGCCGAGCGCATCTGCGCCGGTCCCGGAGACATGAGCCTGCTCGCGCTCAGTGTCCAGGTCTATGGCGAGCCGCGCGTCGCGACCAAGATTCCCGCCGGCGCGTTTCATCCCCCGCCCAAAGTGGATTCAGCCGTCGTGCGCATCGACCTGCACTCCGAGCCGGTCATCCCCTACGCCTCGCTGGACAAGTTCTTCGCCCTCGCCAAGGCAGGCTTCAGCCAGAAGCGCAAGAAGCTGCGCAACTCCCTCTCGGCAGGCATGCGCATGTCCACTGAAGTGATCGAGCAGGCCCTGCTCGCCGCAGGCATCGACCCGCAACGCCGTGCCGAAACGCTTTCTCTCGAAGAATGGCGGGCGCTCACAGAACAGATGAAAAAATAACAGTGGAGACCTTCAATGGTCTCCACTGTTATTTTTAGATAAACGGGTATCGACGGTGAACAAGCTCTATAGAGCGGGCGCTCGGCTTATTCGCCCGCAAGCAACTTCAGCCGCTCCCACGGCTTGAGGTTTTCCTCATCCGCGAAGATGGCTTTCAGTTCATAGAGTTCGTCGCGCAGGGCAGCCGCTTTCTCGAACTCGAGATTCTTCGCGGCTTCCTTCATCTGCTTTTCCAACTCGTCGATGATCTTCTTCATCTCACCGCGCGGCATGGACGATTTGTCCTTGACCTTGTATTCGCCGCGCATTTCGGCGACCGCCCGCGGGGACATCTGCTCGGTCAGGTCGTGGATGGCCTTGTGAATGCTGACCGGGGTGATGTTGTGATCCTGGTTGTACTTGATCTGCTTGGCGCGGCGGCGGGACGTTTCATCGAGGGCGCGCTTCATTGAATCGGTGATGCGGTCGGCGTACATGATCACGCGTCCGTTCACGTGGCGGGCGGCGCGTCCGATCGTCTGGATGAGGGCCGTGTCGGAGCGCAGGAAACCTTCCTTATCCGCATCGAGAATCGCGACAAGGGAAACCTCCGGCAGGTCGAGGCCTTCGCGCAGGAGGTTGATACCCACCACCACGTCGAAGACGCCGAGACGCAGGTCGCGCAGGATGCCGATGCGTTCAAGCGTCTCCACTTCGGAGTGCAGGTAGTGAACCTTGATACCCAGCTCCAGCAGGTACGTAGAGAGGTCTTCCGCCATGCGTTTGGTCAGCGTGGTGACCAGCACGCGCTCGCCCACCCCTACACGCGCACGTATCTCCTTCACAAGATCGTCCACCTGCCCCTTGGTCGGGCGGATCTCCACTTCGGGGTCCACAAGACCGGTCGGGCGAATGATCTGCTCGGCGACCTGCTCGGCCTTATCCATCTCATAGGGTCCCGGCGTCGCAGATGTGTAGATGGTGTAGCCCATCACCTTTTCGAATTCGTGGAATTTGAGCGGCCGGTTATCGAGCGCGCTCGGCAGGCGGAATCCATAATCAACCAGGGTCTCTTTGCGCGAGCGGTCGCCGTTGTACATGCCGCGGATCTGCGGCACGGTCATGTGACTCTCGTCC
>CAYNQA010000252.1:0-4946 GCA_964399225.1 uncultured Anaerolineaceae bacterium | reverse complement strand
TTCCTGCTCGACTTCCTGATCCCCGCCGAGATCTTCCCCGTTCCGCTGGCCGGGGCCTTGCTCCTGCTGTGGGCCGGTGTCCGTGCGCACTCACGCTGGAAACTCATCGCATGGACGTTGGGCATCTCCGTCGCCCTGTTGGTGGGCAGCCAGGCCCTCGCCGTGGTGACCGGACTCGCGTCCGGTGCGACCGAGCCGAGCGGGTTCTGGTTCATCCTGGTGATGGCGGTCTTCGTCGCCTTCCTCGTGGCCTTGATCGCCGTTGCCGTCGAAGGCATCCTGCTCCTGCGCGACCTGTTCCGCAAGCCGCAAGCACAAGCGTAAACTGCGGGGTTTTTCGATTGACTGGCCGCGAATGACGCGGACGTGAAATCCGTGTTATTCGCGGCATTTATGTTTTATCCGCATGCCTCAAATGAAAGGGTATAATCCTCCCCATGGACATCAAAACTCAACTGAACGAATCCCTCAAAACCGCCATGAAGTCTGGCGACATGACGCGCAAGGACACACTCCGCATGGCGCTGGCCGCCATCAAACAGGTGGAAGTGGATAAGCGCATCGCCCTGGATGACGCGGCTGTCATGGCCTTGCTCCAAAAGGAGATCAAGAACCGCCGCGAAGCCATCGAAGAAGGCAAGAAAGCCAACCGTGCCGACCTGATCTCCGCCAACCAGGAAGAGATCGCCATCCTCGAAGCCTTCCTGCCTGCCGCCATGCCCGCCGAGGAACTGCGCGCCATTGTGCAGGCCGCCATCGCCGAGACCGGCGCCGCCGCCCCGACCGACATGGGCAAGGTCATGAAGGTGGTCATGCCCAAGGTGGCCGGACGCGCCCCCAATGATGCCATCAGCGCCATGGTGCGCGAACTGCTGAATAAGTAGTCAAGTGGTCGCGTGGTCGCATGGTTAAATATCTGAAATGCCACATAGTCACATTGTCGGCCCGGCCAAGCGGCTATGAAACTAGAAGACTAGGCGACTAAAACCAAATGGACAACCCGAGTGCGCCGCGCGACAGCGCACGCCTCCTTACTCTTCGCATCATTCTGCTCGTGGCTGTGAGCGTGGTCACATTTGGGGCCATCACGCTCCCCTCGTCCCTGCGAGCCGACGCGGATTCGTTCCAGCCGGGCGAAGTAGCGCCGCGCGATTTCACCGCTCCGCGCACCCAAACCTACGAGAGCGCCGTCCTCACCGAACAGCGCCGCGAATCCGCCGCCGAGGCTGTCCTGCCGGTCTACACCCCGCCCGACCCGGCCATTGCACGCCAGCAGCTCGAACGCCTGCGCAACGCCCTCGATTTCATCACCCGCACCCGCAACAATACAACCGAATCCACCGCGCAAAAACGCGAGACGCTGGCCAATTTCAGCGACCTGCAACCCGAAGCGGAGACGATTGACCGCATCCTCGTCATTGAAGAATCCCGCTGGGAGGCGTTGCGCGCCGAAGCCGTCATCGTCCTCGAGCGCACCCTGCGCGGCGTCATCCGCGAATCAGATGTGGAAACCGTGCGCCGCAGCGTTCCCTCGCTCGTCAGTTTTTCGCTCAGCGAGGAGGATGCCGGCGTGGTCAGCAACCTCGTCCAACCGTTCGTCATCGCCAACAGTCTCTACAGCCCCGAACTCACCGAAGCCTCGCGCCAATCGGCCCGCGACGAAGTACAGCCGTTCTTCCGCACCTACCAACAGGGCGAGACCATTGTCCGCGCGGGCGAGGTCCTCACCGAGGTCCAGGCTGAAGCGCTCACACAATTGGGCCTCATCGAGCCGGGCCTCACGCTCTTCGATTTCCTCAGCGCCGCCGCGCTCACCGTGGTGTCGGCCGGGTTCACTGCCTTGTATTTCCATCGCCGCAAGCGCCTCGGCTTTTTATACGATCCGCGCAGTTTCACCGTCATCGCCGTCATCTTCCTTCTATTTGTCATCGGCGCGCGCCTCGCCATTCCAGATAACGTCCTGCTCCCTTACCTCTATCCTCTGCCCGCGGTGGGAATGATGATCGGCGCTCTCTTCGGCATGGAGGCTGGCGTGGTCATTGCGCTCGTGGCCTGCATCCTCTCCGCCTACGGATTTTCCACCGACCTGCTTCCCTATTACCTCCTGCCGTCCCTGCTGGGTGTGCTGGCACTGGACAAAGCCCGCCGCTTCACCTCCTACCTCATGGCGGGCACGATCGTCGCCGGCGCATGCGCCTCCATGCTCATCGCCTTCCGCTCGCCCCTCACCGAGTTGGACTGGCTCGGCAACCTGCAGCTTCTCGGCGCCGCCCTCGGCAACGGATTCCTCTCTGCCGCCCTGGCCCTGCTGGGACAGAACATCTTCGCCCGTTCTCTTGGGCTTGCCACGCCTCTCCACCTGCTCGAGATCTCCCGCCCCGATAACCCGCTCCTGCAATTCTTCCTGCGCAACGCGCCCGGCACCTACCAGCACAGCCTGCAAGTGGCCAACCTGGCCGAGCAGGCCGCCGAAGCCATCGGCGCCGACCCGCTCCTCACCCGCGTGGGCGCCCTCTTCCACGATGTGGGCAAAGCCGCCAACGCCGCCTTCTTCATCGAGAACCAGGCGCCGGGACAAATGAACACCCATCAAGACATGGCCCCCGAGGCAGCCGCCGCTGTCATCATCCGTCACGTCACCGACGGGGTGACGCTGGCCCGCAAGCACCGCCTGCCGCGCCGCATCATCGACTTCATGCTCGAGCACCACGGCACCATGATCACCCGCTACCAATACAACCTGGCCCTGCAAAAAGTGAACGGCGACGAATCGAAAGTGGACGCTGAAAAGTTCCGCTACCCCGGCCCGGCTCCACGTTCGCGCGAGACCGCCATCCTCATGCTCGCCGACGGCGCCGAAGCCCGCACCCGCGCCGAAGCCCCGCAGACCGAAGACGAGATGCGCATGGTCGTCCGCCGCGTGGTGGAACGTGTGCAACAGGAAGGCCAGCTCGACAGCACCATGCTCACCCTGCGCGACCTCAACCGCATCGTCGACTCGTTCGTCTCCACCCTGCGCGGCACCTACCATCCGCGCATCCAATATCCCGCCGCCGAGGTGCCTTCCGCCGGCGAAGCGAACTCCCCCGAAAACCCCGCTTGATCCACGGGCCGGCCCATCGTGGTCCAGCCGCCTGTGCAGTGTGATATAACCGTGCATCACCAATCCCATTCATCATAAGGTGCCCATGTTAGGTCTGTTACGGACAACCCTCGCGTTGATCGTTGTTACCGCCCATTTATTCATCGGCCCTCCTTCGGCGGGCAACTATGCCGTTTTCGGGTTCTACCTGATCAGCGGATACCTGATGACGCTCATCATGCACGAGAGTTACGGCTACACCGCACTTGGGCGTTATAAATTCGCCTCGAATCGCGCGCTGCGTCTTTACCCCCAATATTGGGCTGCCGCAGCTTTTTCACTCATATTGATCGCTGTTGGCATGGGCGATGCCCACCAGGTGATGTTCCTGCCAAAAACATTTGGCGAGGTTCTTGCGAACATCACCATGATCTTCCCGTCCTGGAGTCCCATCGGGGTCACGCCGCGCCTTGTGCCGCCCACCTGGGGCATCACGGTCGAGATCTTCTTTTACGTCCTGATCTGCATCGGTATTTCGCGGACCTTCACCCTCACCAAACTCTGGTTTGGGCTTTCGGTTGCCTATGTGATCGTCAGCTACATACTGGGATGGGCCGGCGGTGCGCGTTACGACCCGGTCTGGGCGGCCTCCCTGCCGTTCTCGGTGGGCGCCCTGCTTTATTTCTTCTCCAAGGACCGGAAAAAGTACGACCGCTTCCTCAATATTCCCATCCCGGCCTGGGTCCTCTACGTGCTCATCATCGCGAACTTCTTCCTCGGCACCTACCTGCTCCGCGTGCAGGATGGCATCATCGAAGAACTGCCCACCTATTCCAACATTGTCCTGTGCGCTTTGTTGATCTACAAGATCAGCGGCGGCGAAGTGATCGTCAATATCACCAAGGCCACCGATAAATGGATCGCCGACTTTTCCTATCCCCTCTACCTGCTCCAATGGCAGGTGCTCATCCTGGTCTCCAATCTCTTGTACGGAGAATCGTTCCGTGAATTTTCCCTGCGCGGCGCGATCAGCTTTGGGCTCTCTCTGCTCCTTGCCACGCTGATGTCTTACGCCTTCATCATGTGGATCGACAAACCGATCGAAGACATCCGCAACCGCGTGCGCACCAAACAGGAACGCTGACCTGTCCCATCCGATGCATTTTTTTAGCGCATGATCACCATCAAACAAACCCGCAAACCCAAATTTGACATTGCTCTGCTCGAACGCGCTGCCCTGGCTGCATTGAAGCATCAACGCGCAGACGGGGACATCACCCTCGTGCTGACCGGCGACGCGCAACTCCACGAACTGAACCGCGACTACCTCGGCGTGGACGCGCCCACCGACGTGCTCTCCTTCCCCGCCTCCGAAGCGGACCCCGAAACGGGTGAGGCCTACCTTGGCGACATCCTGCTCTCCCTCTCCCGCGCAGACAAGCAGGCCCGCGCCGCCGGTCACTCCGCCGCGGACGAGTGCCAATTGCTCGTCGTCCACGGCACCCTGCACCTCCTCGGCCACGACCACGGCACCGCGCATGAGAAGGCGAAAATGTGGAAGGCGCAAGCGGCCATCCTCAAGTCGCTTCACCTGGAGCATGTGACAATACGCGAAGAGTAAACGGGGAGACACGTTGACTCTTTCGACACATGGACACCCGCCTTCCGAATGAAACAATTCCTCCTCTCCCGCATCCATTCCTTCGGTCACGCCTTCCGCGGCTGGGCCTACGTCATGCAGACCCAGCGCAACGCGTGGATCCACGGGCTCGTCGCCACGGCGGTCTTCGTGACCGGCCTCTGGTTAAACCTGCCTCCCCGCGATTGGGCCGTGCTGATCCTGACCATTGCGATGGTCTTCACC
>CAYNQA010000251.1:0-5001 GCA_964399225.1 uncultured Anaerolineaceae bacterium | reverse complement strand
TTGAACGTTTCTCTCACCCACAACAAGGGCAGAAACTCCTTCCTGCCGATCGAGAGTTCCCAGCCGGGTGGACGTGTTAAAGTGAACAGACTCGACACACTCTTTCTGGAAAAGCCCGAACTTTTCAAGAAAAATATTCTGATCAAATTGGACGTGGAAGGGTATGAACTGCCGGTAATCCGAGGCGGCTTGGAATCTTTATCAAAGATCGAAAACCTTACGGTGATCAGTGAGATCTAGCCGGAATTGATGGAACGCAGCGGGCTGAAGGTCAGCGAATTACATGACCTGATGAGACAATGCGGTTTCTTGAATTACAAAGCCTTTGCAGACTGGCGGAATGTGATCTTTTACAAAGGAAGTGCATCGGAAGCTCTTCTCCAAAAACTTGCCTGGTAAATAAGAATTTGATGTCAATGCCGAACCTCCTCTTCGCCACGTGCATGCCTTTGGCTGAATCCCGTTCCGCCTCCATGGCGTTCATGGACATTCTGCTCCGAAAATACCCTGAAGCATTTGCATGGTATTCGTTCCGTCCGCCCGCGCCTGCCGATAAAAATCCATATTCGATACCATACAGCTATTCGAATATTTCGGATGGCCCCTCCAATCCAATCTGGCTGCGCCATTTGTTGAACCTCGGGCCGCGCGCCTGGGCAAAGGGACGGCTGGCGGCGCAATTTGGACGCGCGCAAAAGGTTCAGGTTGTGCTCGCTGACCTGGCTTTTGAATCAGTTACCGCCGGGCGTATCGCGGCGCGGAAGCTGGGCTTGCCTCTCCTGGTTTCCATCCATGATGACCCGGTCAACCGTATTCGCGTAAAGGGGTACCCCCATTGGCTGGTCCAGTGGTACGAACGCGAATTCGCCAAGACTCTGCGCGCGGCGTCTGGCGTGGCGGTCATCTCCGATTATATGGGGGAGGTGTATCAGAAGCGTTACGGAGTCCGCACGACCACCTTGTACCCCGGTGTGGATGAGGCAGCCTGCCTTCCACAGAGACCGCTCGACCCCAACAAATCCACTGTTGTGATCGGCTCGGTGGGCAGTGTGAACGATGCGGCGAATTGGGAGTGTTTACTCGATGCGCTCAAGCTGTTGAATGAGAAAGGGACTACGCATCAATATCGCCTGCTTCATATTGGGCGCCTGCCGCAGGCATTTCGCGTTTCAGAAGATGTGGAAGTGACTGGCTGGCTCCCTGAAGATGAGTTCACCCGCCAACTGGCTCGTTTGGATATCGGCTTCCTAAACTGGTCGTTTGACCCGCTTCAAGCTGAGACGGGACGCACATCCTTGCCGCTCAAGATCCACTCCTACATCCAGGCGCAGGTTCCCATGGTCGCGCTCGGCCCGGCCGATAGCACCGTCATTCGCTTCGTGCAGGATTATCATTGCGGGGCAGTCTGCACGTCTCCCGATACGGTGAATCTGTCACTATGCGTGAAAAACTTGCTTGACAACACCGCGCAAATCGATGAGATAAGTTTGGGCGTAAGTGAATTGAAGTTGCGATTCTCACGCGACATTTTTTTTGATACTTTTCAGTTTTTTACTTGTTCGGTGAATGAAAGTAAGTCGCGATGAGACTTTTTTATTACATTCATGATGTAGGAAATTTTGGCGATGAACTATCTCCTGTAATTGTTGGCAAATTGTTAGGCAGGGAATTTGCTACCATCGCAAAGCCAGAGATTCGCAGGCGACGTCGGAACGAGAAATTTTTGTTTGCTTTGGGAAGCATATTCCAATTTGTACAAGATGGGGATGTGCTGTGGGGTACGGGCGTCAATTTAAATCGAAAAAACCCAAAAACAATGAATAGGCTGGACATTCGTGCTGTTCGCGGTCCGCTTACACGCGATTTTATAATTAATAATTATGGTTTGCCCTGTCCTGAGATTTATGGAGATCCGGCCTTGTTGTTGCCTCGATTATTTCCCGAATTAAAACCCAACCCTATTAGAAAATATGCGATCATTCCGCACGGGGCAGACAATGAATTTTTTAAAGATAGCGAAAATGTAATTTTACCTACTGCGGGATGGCCGAAGGTATTAGCTCACATTCTAGAATCGGAGTTGGTTATCTCGAGTGGTCTGCATGGAATTATCTTGGCAGAAGCATTTGGAATCCCTGCTCGTTGGTTGCGGCATGAAAGCCTACCCAGTTATAATACTGAGGGGATATTTAAATACAACGACTATTATTTGTCAACAAATAGAGAACCAAATGATTGGGCTCCTACAGTTGAAGATGCTCTTCGATTAAAAGGCCAATCGCCGATAAAAAAAGATTTCACGTCACTAGCTGATGCATTTCCAAAGGATTTGTTTTCTGTAAAAAAACAAATAGTTTCGGGCTTCACGCGTTGGCTGGATCGTATGGTTTTTCTACTTAAGCGTTATTGAGGTGATTTTCTTTTTCACCTGCTGTCGCAACTGGCGACTGCGCATCGAGATCGTCCAGCAATTCGAATTCACCGCCTTCGTGATTGTCGTCCAGAAATAATGAACAGCAAATCTGTCTCCATTTACACCCATACCCCCATCGTTCCGTTTGGGTCGGGCACACAAATTCGGCAGTTCACCAACGCACGGGCCTACCTGGATCTTGGCTATGACGTTGAAGTGGTTCAGATCACAACAAGCCGCCAGCAATCCGCCGAAGTGATCCTCCCGCAGGGCGCGCGCCATTCCCTGCTTGAAGGTACGCCTCGCGCTCCCAGTCTGCGCCAACGCCTTGCCTATCAAGCCGGCTTCCCGCTCGAAGACGCGCTCGGCGCCATGTATCTCGATCGCCACACCATCCTCGATGCCGTCCAACAACGCGAGCACACCTCGCCCGGCATGATCCATCATTTCGAATATTCCGCCACGGCCAACGTTGCCATCTCTCTGCACAACCCCCGCTTGAACCTGATCTGGAGTTCCCACGACTGGGAAACCGACCGCAATCGCAAAGTCGGCATGATGCGCCAGGAGGCCGGGCGGAAAAAGAGCCCCATCGAAAATGTGCGAAGGCAATTCATAAGCCGTCGTATCGAACAACAGACCGCGCGGCATTGCAAAGTAGTGTTGATGATCGCCGAGCACGAAACGCGCATATTCCGCGAACAACTTGGCATTCACAACGCCGAGCTTTTCCCCATGAGCTGGCCCGACGAAACCATGCCCGTCCGCACCCGCGATTGGTGCAGTGGAGGCACACTTAGCCTTCTCCATGTGGGCAGCCCCCACTCCATGATCGGGTATTTCTCCCTCAAGTTCATTTTGGGCGAAGTCTTCCCCCTCATACCAGAGCCAGTGCGCAGCAAAATGGAATTGCTTGTTGCCGGCCAGATCCACGACACGGGCTATTCGCGTACCATTCGCGAACTGGCCCAGCCATACCCTCAAGTAAAATTCCTCGGATACGTGGATGACCTCATGCCGCTGTACGCCGCCGCCGACATCCACCTGGTGGGCGCCTCTCTCGCCACCGGACTGCGGACACGCATCATCGAGTCATTCGTGCGCGGCATCCCGGTTCTCAGCACCCCCGAAGCGGCGGAGGGCGTAGCCGGCCTCTCAAACGGGACGAACATCCTGCTCGAAGACAGCGCCTCCTCCTTTGCCCAACGATTGATCTCCCTCCAGCAAAACCCCTCCAGCCTCCCACTCCTTGCCCGGGGCGGGCGGCAAGCCTACGACACATCCTATTCCCGCCGGGTGGCCGCGCATCAATTGCAAGCCAGCCTGGAAAAATACCTCTAATTTCGGAACCCACCATGCCTCGCGCCGGACATCACCCTCTCAAAATTCGCGGTCTCAAAGTGGAATACAAACCCAAAGAGATCACGATCGCCACCGTTGTCTACATCCCCTCCCTCGAAGGCTATTGGGAGGAAGCCCTGGATGTCCTCAAGGTCTTCTTCTACAGCCTGTTCCAAAATACCACCCTGCCCTTTGACCTGATGGTATTAGACAATGGCAGTTGCCCCGAAGTCAAACAGTATCTGCAAGAACTGCACGATCAGCAAAAGATCCAGTACCTGATCTTTTCAGAGCACAACCTCATGAAGTTGGGCGGCCTGAACTTCGTTCTATGTGCCGCGCCCGGCGAGATCATCTCCTTCATGGACAGCGATGTCTACCTGCTGCCCGGCTGGCTCGAAGAATCGCTCAAGGTTCTCGAAGCCTTCCCCGAAGCAGGAAAAGTGACCGCACAGCCCCTGATCGGCGGACACATCCCCAAGCAGCTGCCGGACTTTTATAAATACTTCGAAGCGGATCCCACCGTCACCATCCAGAGCGGATTATTGATCCCCGAAGAATATGTCAAGATCCGCGAGTTCAGCCTCGACCGTCCGTATGACCCGGCCAAAGCCGCCGACCGCACCGATATTCTCTTGAGCCGCGGCGGGGTCGAAGCCTATCTGACCGGGTCCGATTTTCAGTTCACCACACGCCGCGACACGCTCCAGCCGGTCCTGCCTTTGAACGTGAAAAACCCCGAAGTGTACAACGATCCCATCTACTCTCCGGTGCTCGAATACCGCCTCGATAAGAATGGGCGCATGGGGCTTTCCACCCGGCAATACCTTGTGCATCATATGGGCAATCGCATCCCTGCGCTTAAAGAGGAACTCAACTGGGTCGACTCTGTCCCGGCGGATTTCTCTTTCCTGACCCAAAAACGCTCTGTGCCTGCCGGCCCGAAATCCTCCTCACGCTCTCGATGGCTCACCAAATTGTTGGAGCTAAAACGCGTGCGGGACCTCTTGAAGAAGATCAACACCCTGACCTATCGGCTTTTGTTCGAAAAATAATAACGCTCATGTCCTCCCGTCTCGCCATTGTCATTCCCTACTACACCAACAAGCTCGGAGAGGACGATCACACCTCGTTACGCCATCTCACGCGCCATCTCTCTGCCTGGGATTCGTTCCTGCTCGCTCCCGAGGGAATGGAGATCACCGCCCTCGGCGGCGGCTCCGAGTTCGGCTCCGTGGAGCTCCGCT
>CAYNQA010000250.1:2565-5041 GCA_964399225.1 uncultured Anaerolineaceae bacterium | reverse complement strand
GCTGATCGGCTTCCCGCCCACCATCGGCATGGTCGGCAAGTTCTACCTCTTCCGCTCGGCCATCGAAGGTGGATATGTCGGCCTCGCCATCATCGGCGTGGTGACGTCGCTTATCTCCGCATACTACTATCTGCGCGTGGTCGTCAACATGTTCATGCGCGAAGGTGAACAGACCCGTCAGCGCGAGTTCTGGCTGGACATCACCTGGGGCGCTGCCGCGCTTGCGACGGTGGTCATCAGTTTTGTCCCGGGTTGGTTATTCACGCTGGCGAACACAGCGGTGTTGATGAAGTAGTTTTTTATCCGGCTAAAATAAAAACGGAGACGGCATTTTGTCCGTCTCCGTTTTTTGTTGCCCGTTTTTCAAGCAAGGTCAATCCATTTTTGTTACTTCCAAATGTGCCCGTATCCGTGTTCGCCTTCGAGCAGCCGCCCTTCGGCGAAGCGTTCGAAGCGGAAGGGTGTGATGTCCACCGTGGAGGGTTTGCCGTCGAGGATCAATTCCACCAGGCTCGCGCCCGCCGCGGGGGCGGTCTTGAAGCCGGTGCCGCTCAATCCGCAGGCAAGATAGAACCCGCTCAGGTCTGTCCCGCCATAGATGGCGCGCTGGTCGGGGGTGATGCCGTCGCGCCCCACGTGGATGGAGTGCAGGCCGCTCTCCTCGATCTTGGGAATGCGCTTGACCATCTGGTCGATCAATTTTTCCAGGAAGGTGGGCGTGGGGTGCTGGTCTTCGGCGTCGGGTGATTCGCCGCGCAGAGACTCGTCCTCGCCCGCGGCCAGGATCAGGGCGCCGCCCTCGGGCCGGTAATAACAATTGATCACATCGTCAATGCACGCGGGGATGCGTCCCAGCGACGGCGGCCGGTGCAGGAACGCCACGTCATGTGTCCACGTTTCGAGCGGGATCGCGATGCCTGCCAGGTTCCCGACGCGTTTTGCCCACGGCCCCGCCGCATTGATGACCAGCGGCGCGTCGAAATCGCCTTTGGTGGTGCTGACGCCGATCACCTTTCCGCCCGCCGTGCGGATGGCGGTCACTTCGCAGTTTTGGAGGAGCGTCGCGCCGTTGCGTTTGGCGGATTCCAGGAAGCCGTTGGTGGTGAGGGTCGCGTCGGCGTAGCCCGAGTCGGGTTCGTAGGCGGCGTAGTCGAAGTGTTCGGCCACGAGGTCGGGGAAGAGTTTCCGCACCTCGTCCACGCTGATGACGGACGTGTTGATGCCGATCTTCTGCTGGTTCGCCACATTGCCGCGCAGTTTGTCTTCGTGTTCGCGTTTGGCGATCTGCAGGAAACCGGTCGGGCGGAATCCACAATCACCGCCGACGCGTTCCTTCCAGTTGTTGAAATAGAGTTTGTAACTCTTGAACGTTAATTCGGATTCGGCGGCAAGGTCATAATGCATACGGACGAGCCCGCTCGAGTGACCGGTTGCGCCCGAGGCGCTTACGTTGCGCTCGAGGATGGCAGGATTGATTCCGCGTTCGGCGAGGTGAAAGGCGATACTGGCGCCCATCACGCCCGCGCCAATGATGATGGCGTCGTACGTTTGAGTCATGGTGATCTTCCTTTGGTCAGGGGAGTGTCGCGTTGGTTCGAGAACTACACATTGAAACTGACTTTCTCCTTCAACGCATCCGGCAGGACGGGCAGGCGGCTGCGTTCGATCAAAAATGTCGCCACCTCGGTGATCTCGCGGAAGGCGTAGTGCGCACTGAGCGTCCCTTCGAGGTAGCCTGCGCCGGTGGTGCCGCCAGTGCCGGTCCGCAGGCCGATCATGCGGCGCACCATCGAGAAGTGACGGTAACGCCAGTTCGAGAGTAGTTCGTCTATTTCGGAGAGGGTATTGAGCAGTTCGAACGGCTGGCGGAAGATGGGCAGGTCGCGGTAGAGGGTGATGAAGAGCGCCGCCTGCATCGCGGACGGGGAGACGTCGCCGCGGCCTTCCTGAAAGAAAACCTTATTGAACTCAGCCAGACGCCCGCCTTCGTTATCCGATAGGCTGGTCTGGTAGATGCGGCGAAATGCATCCCAAAATTTTTCCCCGTTGCTCCAATATCGATCCTCGAAGAAGGGCATGCGCTCCAGCCAGTCCACGATCAACCCTTTCAATGTGTGTTCGCCTTCCACACGAGTCACATCCTGCATGTCGCTTTCCGAGAGGCTGCCCCGCCGCGTGGACTTGTAGTATTCCTTCTTATGGCGGTCTTCCATTTTCAAGCCCAATTTCACTTCGATCAGGCGGAACTGTTTGCTCTGAAATCCCGAAGCGGGGAGAAGATAATTGCGAAACTCCAAAAAGTCCAATGCGGTCATCGTTTCGAGCACGCTCACCTGTTGGTTGACCAGCTCGAGGATCTTCACGATGCGCTTCAACTTGTGGACGGCGTTGCTCATGTCGGGCGTGTTGTCGTTGATGTTCCCGCGCGCGAAGATGCCGCGCACCAGGTCCAACTCGAAGATGATCTGTTTGAACC
>CAYNQA010000250.1:1225-2465 GCA_964399225.1 uncultured Anaerolineaceae bacterium | reverse complement strand
CCGCGCGCGAAGATGCCGCGCACCAGGTCCAACTCGAAGATGATCTGTTTGAACCACAACTCATACGCCTGATGGATGATGATGAACAGCATCTCGTCGTTGCCATCCTCCATCTTTTCGAAGCTGCGCGGATGCTGGCTGTTCAGGATCTTGTCCAATTCGATATAGTCGCCGTAATACAAATCATCCATGAGATTCTCCTTTGAACGAATTTAACCACGGAGCGCACTGAGTCCACAGAGAAACCCATTTTAAAAACTCCGTGAACTCTGTGGTGAGTTTCCTGCGCGAGTATAGCATGGGTTAAAATTGGGGACATGCTAAACGCGTTTATCTTTGACTTTGACGGACTCGTCCTCGACACCGAAACCCCCGAGGTGGAAGTGTGGCAGGACATTTATCGCGAACATGGACACGACTTGCCGGTGGAAGAATGGTCCAAGACGATCGGCGGCTATGGCATTTCGACGTTCGACCCGGCCGCGCATCTTTCCGGACTGACCGGGCGGGATGCGGCCCCCCTGCGCGCGGATTACCGTCTGCGAGCCGATACGCTCATCCACGCCAAGCCGCTCCAACCCGGCGTGCTGGACCTGATCCACGATGGCAGGCGGCACGGACTGAAACTGGCGGTCGGGTCCAGCTCACCCCATTCGTGGGTGGATACGCACCTCGCACGTCTTGGGCTGCTGCATTATTTCGACAAGATCATCTGCTCGGATGATGTGGGCCCGGGCCGCACCAAGCCCAACCCGGATATCTTCCTCGAGGCGCTGAATCAGCTTCGGGTCCAGAAAGAGGCGGCGGTGATCTTCGAAGATTCCCCCAACGGCGTGAAAGCGGCGCGGACGGCGGGCGTCTTCGTGGTGGCGGTCCCCAATCCGCTTACTGCGCGGCTGGGAGTCCGCAATGCAGGCGCCAACCTGACCGTAAACTCGCTGGCCGAGCTGAGCGTGGATACCCTGCGCGAACTTCTCAGCCGCCGATGAACGAGGCGAAGAACGCGGCGATACTGCCGAGGATGCTCGCGCCGACGCCGATCAACGTGCCGCAGGTTGGCAGGACGAACACGATGATGATGAAGGCGATGATCCACGGTTTGGCGCTTTTACCGAGACGTGCCGCGGCCGCCTGGTTGACCATTTCTTCGGGCGGCTTCACGCTGCTGCCGCAATAGTCACAGCGGACGGTGCTGCCCTCGCCGTTGTATTTGTTGGCAGCGCCGCAATTTGGACAGTTA
>CAYNQA010000250.1:0-1215 GCA_964399225.1 uncultured Anaerolineaceae bacterium | reverse complement strand
TCTTTTTCCTCACTGAAGACCGGCAAGGTGAGCGATGCGCCGCAATTCGGGCAGTTAAAAGTTTGACTCATGAGTCTCTCCTAAGATGGTGAAACGTATTGTACTATTTTTGTTGCCGCTTTATCAGCCCGGTCTCATGTATGCGAGATGATTTAAGTATAAAATTCAACTGGAGGCCTCTATGAACGAAAAAAATAACTGGACGTCCATTGTGTCGCGCTATGCTTCAGCGGACACGCGCCGCAGTATCTGGCAGATCGTCAATACGCTCGTGCCATATTTTGCGCTGTTCTATCTTTCGATGCGCAGCATGGAGATCTCGATTCTGCTGACCATTCCGTTGACGATCCTGACCGCGGGGTTCATGGTGCGGACCTTCATCATCTTCCATGATTGCGGGCACGGCTCGTTCTTCAAGTCGCGCGAAGCGAACAAGTGGGTGGGACGTATTACCGGCCTGCTGACCTTCACGCCGTTCTACCGCTGGACGCACGACCATGCCATCCATCATGCCACTGCAGGCGACCTCGACCGCCGCGGCATTGGCGATGTGTACACGATGACAGTGGAGGAATATCTCGCCGCGCCGTGGTGGAAGAAGTTCGGCTATCGCGTGATGCGCGAACCGGTCTTTATGTTCCTGTTCGGCTCGATCATCGTGTTTATCATCACCCAGCGCTTCCCCCCGCGCGATGACAAGCGCCAGCAGGCCAGCGTGTGGTGGACCAACCTGTCGCTGGCGGTCATGGTGACGGCCATGTGCCTGCTCTTCGGTTGGCAGGCGTACGTGACCGTGCAATTGCTCGTCACCTTCTTTGGCGCCATGGCGGGCATCTGGCTGTTCTACGTGCAGCACAACTTCGACCCCTCGTATTGGGACCGTCATCCGCAATGGCAGTTCGTGAAGGCCGGGCTGGTGGGCAGTTCGTTCTACAAACTGCCGAAGGTGCTGCAATGGTTCACGGGCAACATCGGTTTCCATCATATTCATCACCTCAGCCCGAAGATCCCCAATTACAAGCTGGAGCAGTGCCACAACGAGAATCCCATCTTCCATGTCCCGCCGTTGACATTTGGAAAGAGCCTCAAATCACTCAAGTTCCGCCTGTGGGACGAGAAGGAACGGATGCTGGTGGGCTGGAGCGTGTTGAAGAAGTATCGCCTCCAACCGGTGAAGGTGAAATCGTAAGTGAAAAGAGACTGGCAAAAGCCAGT
>CAYNQA010000249.1:0-5047 GCA_964399225.1 uncultured Anaerolineaceae bacterium | reverse complement strand
CACCGACGGTGGTGGAGAATTTCATGATCACGAACTCATGTTCCACCGCGCCGGAATTGGTGGCAGTGAGAGTGATCTCCTGCCCGGCGGGGACGGTCCATTTGTTTGGTGAAAAGACGAAGTCGCTGAAATCAACCTGGATCGAAGTGCTTGGCGCGCTATTTCCGCCACAGGCTGTAAGCGCCAGTGAAAGGACGATCAAAACAGACAGTACGGGAAGCATTCTTTTCATATCATTCTCCTTTGGTTTGATTTGTATTAGTGTATAGAAAATCGCCGGGTAATTCAAGCATCAATTAGGGTGATATTTTCAGGAGCACTTTTGCCTATGCTATACTCGCGGCATGTTTTCCTCCCTGACCGAAACAGACATCGCCTCGCGCCTACGGGCGAACGGGTCCGGCTCGAACACGGACGGCTACCGCGAGACTGATACTCCCTCCGATTTACTGAAGTGTGCGGCAGTGCTGGTTCCGCTTCTGCGCACAGACGGGGAATGGCACCTGCTCTTCACCCGCCGCACCGACCGCGTGGAGAGCCACAAGGGACAGGTCTCCTTCCCCGGCGGGGCCTGCGACGAGGGCGAATCCACGCCCGAGCAGACCGCCTTGCGCGAAGCCGATGAAGAGATCGGCCTGCGACCTGCAGATGTGCGCGTGCTTGGCCGTCTCGCCCCGATGGCGACCATATCATCCTATCGGGTGACACCGGTCGTGGGCGTGATCTCCTGGCCCTACGTTTTCCGCCCGGCGCAGGCAGAGGTGGCACGTGTGTTCACCATGCCGCTGAAATGGCTGGCTGAAAAGTCGAACCGCTGGGAGTTCAACCTGCTCGGACGCAACCACAGTGTGATCTTCTTCCATCCCTATGACGGTGAACTGCTCTGGGGTGCCACAGCGCGGATGACGGTGGATTTTTTGAACACGATCGATGACCGCAAGGAGAACTAATGGCAAAGAGGGATCGGAACGATTTATTACAAGATGCTCACGAGCGCGCCAATAACAACATCAATCCATATCATTGGTTCAACAAGATAGACAGCGTTCAACTGGCAGGCTGGAGGGCGAGCCTGGCGACCGGGGTGATCGATTTGGTTCTCGCAAGTATTGCGCTTGTTTTTGTGGCAGCTGCGCATTTTTCAGAACCAACCGGGGTTAGTTTTGTTCTAAGCATCGTCTTGTTGGCATTTTGGCTGATTTCATTATGGAGAACCATGCGCTGGAGGGCGCTCAGAAAGAGTCAACTCGAGGTCAACTACAAACCCAAAGAAAAGAAGAAACGACATCCCAAGCGGCCAAAGAATTATGGCAGGGATTAAAACGAACAGCGGCATCCAAATGGATGCCGCTGTTTTTTGAGCAACAAGAAGACTACTTCTTCTTCTCTTCGGGGGCTTCTTCTTCCTTCTTGCCCTTCTCGATGACTTCGGGTTCGGCCACGGCAGCGGCGGTTTCGGCGCCAGCAACAGGAGCCTCTTCCACCTTGGCGGCGGTCGCGATCACGAGCATCTCGGTCGGGGCCGAAAGAACCTTCACCTTGTCCGAAAGAACCAGGTCACCGACATGGATCGAATCGCCAACCTTGGCGAGCGCGGCGATATCCACCACGATCTTCTCCGGCAGGTCGGCCGGCAAACATTCCACCTCGATCTCATCGAGACCGGTCACGAGGATGGCATTGTAATCCTTCACGGCCAGTGAAAGGCCAGCCAACTCGATGCCCACCCAGGCGGTCAACTTTTCGGTCAGCGAAACGGCCAAAAAGTCCACATGCAGGAGGCGGTTCTTGATGTAATCGCGCTGCTTCTCGCGGACGAGCGCCGGATATTCGGTGCCATCCACATCGATCGTCACCAGGCTGGACGAAGAAATGCGTCCGAGCGCGGTTGCAGCTTCCTTCTGATCCAGCAGGATCGAGAGCGGCTGATCCACGTGGCGGCCATACAGCACGGCGGGCAGTTTGCCCTCGCGGCGCAGGGCTTTCACCTGCTTGCCGATCACGTCACGCTTGCTGGCTTTCAAAACTACCTTATCCATCTTTACTCCTCGAGCGCCTCTCACAAGTATCACAAGTTCATTCTTGCGCTACAAGTTACCATCGCTCTATGAAAAATTTTTCTCCGGCACACAGGGCGGAAACGCTCCGACCTGCTCTCGCCGGGGATTTACTGATCTCTTCGGAACGCGATCCGCCCCACAAGCAGGATGAGCCCGGTGAACAAACCGGCCACCATTCCGGCGATGACCGCGCCGCGCGTGTCGATCCGCGTGTGGACCTCGCCTTCGACCTTGCCAGCGAACAGCAGGACTGTATCCACCCGCCCGCCTCGGACTTCCTTCGCAGCGGTCACGCCCACCCGGGCCCCCTCCACGGTGATGCTCTCACCGGCCACCGCGCCGATCGTTCCCTGCGCGTTGACGAGAGTGCCGCGCACCCCGCCGATCACACTGTTCCAGACATGCGCTTCTTCGGCGTTGATCCCGCCGATGATCGCCTGGCGGGCATTGACGCTTTCCGCATTAATGCCGCCGGCCGCGCTGACGTTCAATTCCACGTCATCGGCGGCCACGGTCCCGGCGTTGGCTTGATGCATGCGCACCAATTCCGCATTGACCGCTTCGACATTGGTCTGCGAAAGGTTGACCACTTGCGGGTCGTTGGATTCGGGGGTAGCCAGTTCAGGCGTTGTCATGTTGCGTTCCTTACAGGCAAGAGAAAGCCTCCCAAGCGGGAGGCGGTCTCACCTGCGGACGGGAATTTTATTCGCCGCGGGGGGTTTCGTCAAGCCCGGCTTTCCAAAAGTGGGCTGGTTTGGCGGAGAAAGAGCGTTTAACCACGGAGAACACTGAGCTCACGGAGATTTAAAGAAGGTTTTCTCGGTGTTCTCCGTGCGCTCCGTGGTGGAAATTACCCTCGCCGTTGCCTCATGATCTTTGCAACGCCATCAGACAGTTCATCCCCGCGCGCTTCGAGTTGGATGACGATATTGCGGTAATCTTCGTCATTACGGTTCTGGCTGAGTTTATACGCCGCTTCGAGACGGGTCACATCCAGCTTGAACGCGGCCACGCCCTTCATCTCTTTCTCGACAAAATCCTGCGGGAGACTTTCCATCCGATAATCAGACGCGCCCTCATGCCGCTTTACGAGTCTGCTCAAAAGTGCATACACCTCATCGTGGTCCGTGACCAACTCCGGCTTCCCATACGCATGCACGCTGACGTAATTCCACGTCGGCACGTTGACGTGGTTGTACCATGTCGCCGAGATGTACGTTTGCGGACCTTGAAAGATGAGCAACGCTTCTTTCGCCGGGTCAAAGGTTTTCCACAACGGGTTCACCCGCGACATGTGGCCGTAGATAACAACGTTCCCGTCCGTCTCGGTCACCTCCACCAGCAAATGACCAGCGACAGGCTTTTCGCCGTCATAGGTCACCAGCGTGGCGAATTCGTTCTCGCGCATGAAGGCGAGGATTTTTTGCGCGTCGTCTTCACGATAAAGTTTTGGGATGAACATGGGGGACTCCTAAAGCGTTCTCGCCCCGTACATGGGCATGGTTTCAAACTACGAAGAAGTATACCCCCATAGGCTTCCTGTCTGCGCGATGCGACCGAGTCCGTAGAGATAGGTGTTGGTCCCGTCGCTGAGGATTTGGGTAAGGCTTGCAATCAGATCGAGCGAATAGGTTGTTGTTTGCCCGTTCATCGTTTGTTGGCCTCTGTCTCCGAGTTCATTATGCCATAACTGGAACCGCCACTGTTCGGCGTGGCGTCTCTTCCTTGTCGATAGGCTCACTTAATCACCGTATCCGCATTCCCATTCGTGTGATTTATCTGTAAGACCGCAGCCGTAATTCTTGCTTACGGTAAAAGAAAGATTGAATCCATTTACTATGTCAACTGAATAAAAGAATTCATCACCATTAACAGTTTGTGGAACAACGTCTAGGTATTTTGGAACTAGAAGAGATAACTTATTTGGAAACGATCCGTTATCTTGTTTGTAACTATATAAAGCATCAACGATCGCGCCTCCTCTCATTTTGTTTACAGCAATCGCATTGATCCTTTCACATCCAGAAGTAAATATGTAAAGTACTAGTATCGCTACTGAGATAGCGCGAGTAATCTTATGCATAGTTAATAGCCTTCCCCATATTTTCGATTCATGTCGCCAACCAGTGGCTCTAAATTGTCTCCCGGGCACCGTGTATTATTATAGTGGTTATGCCCTGCAACTATGTCAATCCCATAACTTGCGTCTAGATATGCAATAAGGGAGTCGAGTGCCTGACGCTGCGCTCGAGTTGGAACATCTGCAGACTCATTGCTGATTTTGACTTCTCCAAACCATGTATCCACATAATCACCGGGCTCAAAATCCCCTACAACCAATATTCCAATTTTGTGTGAATTTGCGCCTTCAACATGCGCGCCTCTTGCTTGAATATCTCGGCCCTCATAGATAATTCCATCTTTCGCTACTATATAGTGATAGCCAATGTCTGCGAAACCTCTTTCAAAATGTTCGTTTTGGACTTCTTGTATTGACGGATTATTTTGATTACCGGCATGATGAATAACAATGTCAGTATAAACTTCCGCTAACGATTGGCCCGGGAAAAGATCTGAGCATAAGGCGTAACCATCGATATTCTTCACAGCATCATAGAAGCCTTCGCCGATATCGGCACATATTCCATAATAGCAGGAAATTTGTTGTTCAGGCGGTAGAGCACCCCACTGGTTCCTTCCAACAATTGGCGGTCTCTGTACACATCCTGATTGGGCTGGCACGGTGCCGGGTGGGCAATCCACGTATTTCCCGCTTGGATCTCGATAATTTATCGGGTTGCCTTCCACATACATCCACCGATTCAATGACAAGGGGCGATTAACACTCCCATTCCATGTATCCCTCGATAGGAACCTTCCAACCTCCGGCGCATAATATCTCGCCCGCAAATACACCAGCCCATTGACATCCGTCGTCTCACCCGTAAACCCGTAATCCGTTTGTCCCGCGCCCGCGGAGTACATGA
>CAYNQA010000248.1:0-5093 GCA_964399225.1 uncultured Anaerolineaceae bacterium | reverse complement strand
CTGCGCCAGCACGCGGCGGCGGAATCCGTTCGGGACGATGTATTGCGCCACATGCTGATTCCACGCGGCCAGTTTTTCGTAGGTCGCGGCGGCCTGTTGCATGGCGGCTTCGTATTGGGCGCGATTGCCCGCGTCTTCGATCAGGCGCGGCACATCATAGCCGAGACGCGTCGTGAGCAGTTGCGGAGTCTGCGTCATCATGCGGTGACGTTTGAACTCGGCGTACGCGCCCTGGTCCATGACGAGGTCGAAGGTGTAGTTGCAGTATTCCAATTCGCGCAGGGGGATGTCGTGACGTTTGAGTCGTCCCAGCAGGGACTCGGCCAGTTGAGTCCGCTCGGCTTTGTTGAGTGACTTGACGTGCGCGAACGCGTCGGCGTAGGTCAACTCATCGAAGCGATACAACACGGCGGCGAGGATCTTTTGTTCGCCGTGGTGATCGTAATCAACCAGTTGGCAAAACTCACTCGATGGACGATGGACAATGGACGATGGACGATTGGCGAGTTTTTGGAATTCTGAAGATGTTTCTACGAGATATGGAACAACCTCTGCGTATTTGACAAGCGTCGGCACTTCACCTTTCGCCACTTGTTTGACGCTTTCTCCGATCGCGCGGACTTCGGCCAGCGGATGTGAGAGGAACTTGCGGATGGCGTTCTCGAGCACGCGCGCGTTCGCGGTCATGCCGACGTTGGCGAGCGAGGCGGCGGGGAGGATGAAGCGGCACGAGTCCACGTATTGCGAGCGGACGCGTCGGTCCCAGGCCTCATCGGATTCGCCGTCGCGGTGCGGGGTGCGCTGGACGATGAGATTCCGTGCGGGTTCGAGCGACCCGCTATACGTCGAGAAGAGGAGGCGCACGGTGGAGACGAATTCGTCACGCAGGGGATGTCCCTCCAGTTCGGGCGGGATGGTGAAATCGTCCGGTCCCCATTTCTGGTAGCGCGTAGACTTTTCGGTGTACGACGCGAGTCGATTCGACTCGATGGCCTCCATCGCCATGCGCGAGACGTTCTCGATGGCGACGTGCAGAATGGCGTGCTCAGCCACCGAGGCGTGACCATAGCCCACGACCCATTTCTCGTGGAATTTGGCGGATGACTCGTCGCTTAAGCCTTCGGCGATCTCGCGGAAGGATTCGGGTGCGCGCGAAGTTTTTGCGAACGCGACGGCGATGGTCTCGGGCGTGAGGTGTTTGGGGGAGAGGAGGTAGATCTGTTTTTCGGGCATGGGGTTCCTTTGCGTTGCCGAGGTTATAGACGAAAACGCCCCGTGAGTCAACGGGGCGTTGGGTCGTCGGTTTGGAGCTACCGTTATTGTTTGAAATACTTGCGCACTTTCGCGGCGAGTTGGCGCTCGGTCATTTTGTCGGCGGTCTCGAGGTGCACACGCGGGGCGGGGCGGCGGGATCGTTTGAGTTGTTTCTCGAACTCATACTTTGCCTCGCCGTTGCCCATGACGAGCAGCCGTTCGGCGCCGTTCACAGCAGAGATGACCTGCTGGTAGTATTTACTGATGTGGTCGTGGAAACGCCTGTCCATGCGCGTTTCCCTCGTGAAGTACTGCGGACCATCTGCAGTCTTTTCGTCGGCTTCCTGTTGGAAGCGGACATGGCGTTCAAGGTTGGATTGGAACCGTTTCACCTCCTGTCTGTCGTTCTCAAGGATCACTAGGATGGCTTTCTGATGGTCGATCCACAGGCCGATCTGTTTTTTCATGGAACCTCCGAATCGGTTCAAAACGCCGCGACCCGTATTCAGTATACAGAGTTCAAGGGTGAAATACAACCGCTTGCAGGCGGATACTTATCTTCGTTTAAGTGGGACTTTGGTTGGATTGGAAAGGCGAAAGCCTTTAGAAGAACACGAAGTTTTTCTTTGTTTCTTTGAGGCTTTGTGCCTTCGTGTAAAAAAACAGGCCGCCAAAGCGGCGGCCTGTTTTGGATTACGAAAACTGCTCTCTACTTGAACACGAACTGCCCGTTCTTGTAGAAGGTCTCGCCGTCGATGACGATCTCGGAGTCTTTGCGCATGTCGCAGATGAAGTCCCAGTGGATGTGGCTCTTGTTCTTGGAACCCGTTTCGGGGTAGCCCGCACCGAGCGCCATGTGGAAGGAGCCGCCGATCTTTTCGTCGAAGAGGATCTGGCCGGTGAACTTGTTGATCTCAAAGTTGGTGCCGATGGCGAACTCGCCAAGGTAGCGCGCGCCCGCGTCGGTCTCGAGCATCTTGATCAGGTAATCCTGATTCTTTGCCGCCTTCACCTGCGTGACGCGTCCGTTGCTGAATGTCAGTTCGGCGCCTTCAACGGCCACGCCGCCGTAGATGGCGGGATAGGTGAACTTCACCCAACCGTTCACCGATTCTTCGACCGGGCCGGTGTAGATCTCACCGTCGGGCATGTTGTGCGTGCCGCACGAATTGTTGAATTTGCGGCCCTTGATCGAGAGGCTCAACTCCACGTTCGGTCCGCGCAGGATCACCTGATTCTTGCCGTCCAGCCATTTGATGGCCTTCTCGTGATCCTTCTCCACCTGGCGCCAGAACGCCACCGGATCCGCCTCGTGAACATGGCAGGCACGGAAGACAAAATCTTCATATTGCTCGTAGCTCATCTCCGCATCTTGTGCGTATGCGGCGGTCGGGTAAAGCGTGGTCACCCAGCGCAAAGAGCCCTCGGCGCCGCGGCGCATCTGCGCTTCGGTCACCGGTCCCAGCCCGCCCGCGCGGCGCTTGGCTTTGTTCGGGTCGATGCTGGTGGTGCCGCGTGTATTGGTGGAAGAATGGATGCGGATGCGGCTCTCGAACTGGTCGTAAGCCATCTTGTGGAAGGTCGGTACGAAATCCAGTTGCGAATCGTTGGCGTAGGTCAGGTACAACTCATCCTGAATGAACGGCGTCATCCCGGGCAGGCCCACCATGGGGTGGGGATGAGCGCCCAGTTGCAGGGCCTGAATGTACAACTCGCGGATCAACGGCTCGGCGGCGGTCGTCCCTTCGATCAAAACGCGGTCACCCGCCTTGATGCGGGTGCAGTATTCGAGCAGGACTTTGGCATACTTTGCAACGCGGGGATCAGACACAGGCAAACTCCTTGTTCATTATAAGAGCGGGCAAATTATATCACGGACACTTTGGAGTATACTTTCGAAGAAGAGAGCAGGGAATAGAGAGTAGAGAACACTAAAAAAACTCTTGCCGACTACTCTCTAATCACCACTCTCTGGTCTTCAAACCCCATGAAACAACTCCTCCAAAACATCAAAACCGGAAAATCCACCATCGAAAACGTCCCCGTGCCCACACCGCGCGAAGGGCAGGCGCTTGTGCGTGTAGCGGCTTCGCTCGTCTCGGCTGGCACCGAACGCATGGTGGTTGAATTTGCTGAGAAAAGCCTGGCGGGTAAAGCCCGTTCCCGCCCGGACCTGGTCAAGCAGACACTCGACAAAGCCAAACGCGAAGGCCTCATGCCCACCGTGCAAGCCGTCTTCAACCGTCTCGACCAGCCGATGGCGCTCGGTTACTCCACGTCGGGCACCATCGTGGCGCTCGGTAAAAACATGCAAGGCTTCAAGGTTGGTCAGCGCGTGGAGTGTGCGGGCGGAGGATACGCCGTCCATGCTGAGTACAATCTCGTCCCGAAAAATCTTTTGACCCCGCTCCCGAAAAATGTGGATTTTGAATCCGCCGCCTTCACCACCCTTGGCGCCATCGCCCTGCACGGATTCCGCCTCGCCGAACCGCAACTTGGCGAGAACGTCGCTGTGGTCGGCCTCGGCCTGCTGGGACTGTTGACGGTTCAATTCGCCGCCGCAGCCGGATGCAACGTGCTCGGCATTGACATTGACCCGGCCCGCGTCAAACTCGCCTCATCTCTTGGAATTGAAGCGGTCACGCGCTCGCGGGCCGAATCCTCCGCGCTGGCCTTCTCCGCCAATCGCGGCATGGACGCGGTCATCATCTGCGCGGACACATCCTCGAACGACCCGGTCGAACTGGCTGGTGTCATCGCCCGCGACCGTGCGCGTGTGGTCGCGACCGGCGCTGTGGGGCTGAACTTCCCCCGCAAGGTTTACTACGAAAAAGAATTGTCATTCATCAACTCGCGTTCCTACGGCCCCGGCCGCTACGACGCGAACTACGAGGAGAATGGCAACGATTACCCCATCGGCTACATCCGCTGGACGGAGGGGAGGAACTTCCAGGCCGTGGTGGATCTACTTTCCAGTCGAAAGTTGAAGGTGGAAAGTCTCATTACGCATCGCTTCCCAATTGAAAAGGGAGTGCAGGCGTATGAGGTCATCACTGGGAAAAAGAAAGAGCCGTTCCTCGGTGTTCTGCTCAAGTACGATGAGACGAAAGAAGAAAGAGGAAAGAAAATTGAATTTCCCTCCATCGTCCATCGTCCATCGTCCATTGTCAAGCTCGGCGTCCTCGGCGCCGGTCTTTACGCCAACGCAACACTCCTCCCCGTCCTCAAAGCCAACAAGGATTTCGAGCTGGTCGGCATCGCCTCCTCCGGCGGACTGCATGCCCAGCACTCCGGCCAGAAGTTTGGTTTCCAGTACGCCACCTCTTCGGAGGATGAGATCCTCAACGACCCGAACATCAACACGGTCGCCATCCTCACCCGCCACGACTCCCACGCAGACTTGGTGGTCAAAGCGCTGAAAGCTGGCAAACATGTTTTCGTTGAAAAACCGTTGGCAGTTGACAGTAAACAGTTGACGGCAGTAACCAGAGCGCTGTCAACCGCCAACCACCAACTGCTAACCGTTGGTTTTAACCGAAGATTCTCCCCTCTCGCCCAGTCTCTTAACGCGCATCTCCTAACTCGCAACGAACCCATCCACGCTCATTACCGCATCAACGCAGGCTACATTCCCCTCAATCACTGGACTCAGGACGAAGCTCTCGGCGGCGGACGCATCATCGGCGAGGCCTGTCACTTCATTGACATGCTGACCTTCCTTGTCGGCGCGCCTCCTGTCAGCGTGACAGCCCATGCGTTGCCAAATAATGGAAAATATCGCGATGACAATGTCTCGATGACCTTCACCTTCCCCGACGGTTCCATCGGCGTGGTGGATT
>CAYNQA010000247.1:0-5098 GCA_964399225.1 uncultured Anaerolineaceae bacterium | reverse complement strand
GAGAAGGTTTCTCGTTCGCTAATTTTTCAATGAATGAACCCAGCGCTATCTCATCCCCCTCGACGTGAATATCCACGCCTGCCGATGTATTGTTGACCCATCCTTTCAAGCCAAGCCGCGTCGCAAGGTTATAAACGAACGGACGAAACCCCACCCCCTGCACAACCCCCGTGATGTGAACCCGCAGCCCTTGCATGATTTAATCACCATTTGATCTCGTCATTGCGAGGAGGGTGCTCTTCCCGACGAAGCAATCCCCATGCCGCGGAGGAGATTGCTTCGCTTCGCTCGCAATGACAAATAATAAAACTTTCATCCATGATTTTGGTTTACGTTTTGGAACAACCACTCGATCCACGCCTCCATCCCCTCCCCGGTGCGGCAGGAAAGCGGAAAAGTGATCAGGTTCGGGTTGAGGGCTTGGACGCCGCGCTGGAAAAAGTCCATGCGGAAGGTGATGTACGGGAGCAGATCGGTCTTGTTGATGACGAGCGCATCCACCCCGCGATACATGCCGGGATATTTGTGCGGCTTGTCGTCGCCTTCGGGGATGGAGGCGATCAGCACAGATTTGTGCGTGCCGAGACGAAAGTCCGCGGGGCAGACGAGGTTGCCGACATTTTCCACGATGAGCAGGTCGAATTGGGTCAGGTCGAGTTGGTCGAACGCGCCCTGGAGCATGACCGCGTCGAGGTGACATTCGCCCCCGGTATTGATCTGGATGGAGGCCTGCGCCCCGGCTGCAGCGGCACGGTCGGCGTCGAGCGAGGTGGCGATATCGCCGTCCACGACCGCAACCCGCATGAGGGTGGAAAGACGCGGGAGGGTCTGTTCGATCAGCGAGGTCTTCCCGGCTCCGGGCGAGGCCATCAAGTTGATTGCGAAGACTCCGGCCGAGTCCAAGCGGGCGCGGTTCTGTTCCGCGATGCGATCGTTCGCACTGAGGATGTTTTCAACGATCGGGATGAGTTGGGGCATTGGCTTCTCCGGCAGTGGTTTCGATACACTCCGCAAAGAGCATGCGGAGCTACTCAACCACCGGTGCTACTCTACATCAATCGCTTCGACAAAAAACTCCTCGCCTGAAATAACCTTCACGCCCACACTCCCGCAGTTTGGACAGACGATCTCGCTGCCATCCGGGCGGTAGACCTCGCGGCAGATCATGCATTGCAGTTCAGCGGGGATGCGTTTGAAGTGCAGGTTGGCGCCGCGGGCGGGTGTGCCCTCGGCGATCATGTCCCAATAAAATTGGATCGAATCATCCACGAGCGTGGCAAGTTCGCCAATGGTGACATGAATGTCGGTGATGCGCTTCGCTCCGGCCTTTTCGGCGTGGCGCAGGGCGATCTCAAGGATGGATTGAGTGGCGGGAAGTTCGTGCATGGCAATTCCATTGTAGCAGAAGAGCCCGGGCGGCTTCGGTCAAATGTCATGGACATCCTTCCTTATTTTGGGTTATTCCTCCCTGGAAAAGTATAATCGGCTCCATGTTCAAAAATCGCAACCTTGCCATCTTGTTCACCACGTTGGTGGTCAACATGCTTGGCTTCGGGATCATCATCCCGATCATCCCGTTCTACGTGGAGCGCTTTGGCGGCGGGGGCATCGAAATGGGCATGCTCATGTCGGTGTTCTCGCTCATGCAATTCATTTTCTCGCCCGTCTGGGGCAGCCTCTCCGACCGGGTCGGGCGCAAGCCCGTCCTGTTGATCGGTGCGCTCGGAAACGCGGCCAGCATGGCACTGATGGCCTTCGCGCACGAATACTGGCTCTTGTTCATCGCGCGCGCGCTCGGCGGCGTGCTCTCCTCAGCCACCATGCCAGCGGCCATGGCCTTCATCAGCGACAGCACCGACGAAAAAAGCCGCGGCGGCGGAATGGGGATCGTCGGCGCAGCCTTCGGCGTGGGGATGGTACTCGGGCCCGGCATCGGCGGAACCATGAGCGCCATCTCACTGCAAGCGCCGTTCTTCTTCGCCTCCGGAGTGTCACTGCTGGCGATGTTGCTGTTGTGGATCTTCCTGCCCGAGTCGCTTCATCCCGACCACCGGGCGGGTGAGGGCCATCGCGTGCGTGGACTCGACCTCAAGCTGATGTGGCGCTCGCTCTTCGGCCCGATCGGGTTCCTGCTCATCCTGGCCTTCCTGCACAATTTTGCGCTTACCAACTTCGAGGGTATCTTCGGCCTGTATGCCCAACTGCGCTACGAATTCGATCCCCCCACCATCGGCCTGATCATGACCGTGGTCGGATTGGTCTCGGCGGTGGTGCAGGGCGCATTGACCGGCCCCGCCACACGCAGGTTCGGCGACGCGAACGTGATCAAAGCCTCCCTGCTCGCCAGTGTGTTCGGATTCCTCGCCATGCTGGCCGCGCCCAATTTGGGCTGGGTGCTGGCCACGAGCGGATTTTTCGTGCTGAGCAACTCCATGCTCCGCCCGGGCGTGGCCTCGCTCACCTCAAAGCGGGCAAACATCGGACAAGGCGCGGCGATGGGTTTGAGCAATGCCTTTATGGCGCTTGGCCGCATCGTGGGTCCGCTATGGGCGGGCAACGCACTTGATCTCAACCTTTCCTTCCCCTTCCTGACCGGCGCCACCATCATGCTGATCGCCTTTGGCGCGAGTTTGTTCTATCTCTCCCACGAACCGCCACAAACATCTCAAACCGAAAGCAAAGTCCCCGCCGAATGACGGGGACTTTTTTCTCTACGGAAACGCTCTTTCGTAGCCGGCAATGATCTTATCCCACATGCTGTTCATTTCATGATCGATCGTTTGGCGTGACGGATCTTCCTCGAACCAGCGCAGGGAGCGGCGCACACCTTCGGGCCACGGCACTTCGCAAACAAAGTCAGGGACAAGGCGTTTGACCTTGCTGTTGTCGAACACGACACTGTTGATCTTGTCGCCGATCAGCGAGCCGAGTTGGTCGGGGTTGTAGGCAACGATCAGGTCGGAGGGAATATGGACGAGGTTCGGTTCCACGCCGATGGCAGCATACAACTCAAGGAACACTTGATTCCAAGTCAGCACCTCATCAGAGGTGATGTTGAACGCTTCGCCAATCGCTTTGGGATGACCGAGCAAACCCAACAGTCCTTTGGCAAAGTCCGCGTTCCAGGTGAGCACCCAGAGCGAGTTGCCGTCGCCGGGCACGATCACTTTTTGGCCGCGCTTCATGCGGTCAATGATCGTGTATGGGTGCTGCCAACTCGCGCCGATGATCGCATTCTGCGAGGGACCGTAGGTGAGCGAGGGGCGGATGATGGTGATCGGGAAGCCCTCGTCGCGATACACGCGCACCAGACGTTCTTCACAGGCGATCTTGTTGCGTGAGTATTCCCAGAAGGGATTCTCGAGCGGCGTTTCTTCAGTGATGAGGTAATGCTTCGGCGGCTTTTGGTATGCGCTGGCGGAAGAGATGAAAACGAACTGGCCTGTCTTGCCGCGAAAGAGGCGCAGGTCGCGTTCGATGTCGGCGGGAGCGAAGGCCATGAAGTCCACGACGGCGTCGAAGTGATGGTCAGCGACCAGTTCGGCGACGCGGGCTTCCTCGGCGTAAATGTCGGCGCGCAGGATGGTGGCGCCTGCCGGCGCGGAATATTTCGCGGATGCAGACCGGTTGAGCAGGTAGAGATCGTGTCCGCGCGACACAGCCAGGTCAGAGCAGGCCGAGCTGATCAGGCCGGTGCCGCCAATGAAGAGCAGTTTCATTTCGCTCCCTTCTCATGTTGCATGCGTTTCTCCTGGCGCACCATTTCTATGCCGTCCCAGAAGAAAGTGATGGCGATAATGCCCAACACCGCTGAAGCAAGGTCACTCACGAAGAATGACCAGATCAGGGCGGTCAGGGCAAGC
The DNA here is from genome assembly GCA_964399225.1 of uncultured Anaerolineaceae bacterium. Lineage (GTDB taxonomy): Bacteria > Chloroflexota > Anaerolineae > Anaerolineales > Villigracilaceae > Denitrolinea. The sequence continues at coordinate 1,235 of CAYNQA010000247.1, read as the reverse complement.
GCCCAAAGGTAAAAGCGCGGCGTGGTGCCAAAACGACGGTGAAGCCGGCGCACCAACTCGTGTCCGAGCGCGATCGTGACAACCGTGGTAAAGGCAAGAACGATGCCCGCCCAATTCATAGCGGACCTCCCTTCCGCTTCGGGTGGACGGGAAAGAGGCCACGCCTCGCGCGCTCTTCCTGTCCCGGAAGTTCCGTGGCGCCCCACACGATGGAGCCGCCCAAAATACCGACAATGGCCGATGCCCAGAACGAATCGAGCAGGAGCGAGAGTCCGCAGACGATCAGCCCGGCAACGAGGACCCATTTCCATGGTTTGGCGCCGATGAAGTATTCAAACTTGATGACCCACAGGAAGCCGAGGCCGATCACAATCAAAGTGAGGAGGCCGATCCAAAGTCCGGTCAGGTTCATGATCAATCTGCGAGTTCAGGAATTGGCTGGACCGGGTTGCGGTGGGCGTAATAATTCTCGATCCAGAAGACGATGAGCGCCACCCATACTATCGCAAAGCCGATAAAGCGCGAATGATCGAACGGCTCCTTGTAGATGAGCACGCCGATCAGGAATTGGATGGTGGGCGCGATGTATTGCAGAACACCGACCATCGAAAGCGGAATGGAGCGCGCCGCAGAGGCGAACATGAGCAGCGGGATGGTGGTCACGATGCCGGCGCCGACCATGAGCAGGTCCGGGGTGAGGCCGAGGTTGAGGAAAGCGCCGGAGCCGTTGAAGCCCGCCAGGGTCAAGTAGAGAAGCGCGGGGGCGAAGAGGATGCCGGTCTCGAGGGTGAGTCCGAATAGCGAGGAGAGCGGCGCGACCTTTTTGACGAGTCCGTAAAATCCGAATGAAAGGGCGAGCACGAGCGCGATCCACGGCAGGCGGCCGTAGACGACGGTGAGGTAGGTCACACCGATGGTTGCCAGCCCGATGGGAATCCATTGGGTGGCGCGGAGCTTTTCACGCAAAATGATGACGCCGAGCAGAACACTGAGAAGCGGGTTGATGAAATAGCCGAGACTGGTCTCGATGATGAAATCGGCATTGACCGCCCAAACGTAGGTGAGCCAGTTCACGCCGATGAGGACGGCGGCGATGGCGTAGAGGCCGAGGGTGCGGCGGTTGAGCGTAGCGCGGAATTCGGTCCACTGACGGGCGGCGAAAATTGCCAGCAGGAGGAATACGAACGACCACACGATGCGATGACTGAGAAGTTGCAGGGCCGGGACGTCGTGCA
>CAYNQA010000246.1:0-5130 GCA_964399225.1 uncultured Anaerolineaceae bacterium | reverse complement strand
CCTTGAACGTGATGCCGCCCGCGAAGGGAAGATGATCGTCGGCGATAAAAGCCCCTCATCCACCATTCACGGTCAGGCCGTGCGCGACATGCACGCGGTCTACCCGGACGCGAAATTGATCTACATCGTCCGCGACGGGCGCGACGTGCTCATTTCAGAGCGCTTCCGCAACTTCGTGGAGGAGTCCAAGTTCCTGACCGCCGAAGACAAACGCATCATCGAAGACCTGCGCAAGGACCAGACGCAATTCACAAACGGCACGCGCTCGATCTTCACCGAGACGTTCATCCGCCGCGTGGCAAAGGGTTGGGTGATCAACCTGCAAGAGACCGAAGATGAAGCACGCCGTTTGTTCGGGGATGATTACTTTGGGATGCGCTATGAAGACCTGCTCTCGACTCCCTTCGATGAAATGGCCAAACTCTGGAAATTCCTCGGCGCGAAGAAGGTCAACAAGTCGCTGGCGAAGGATATCCAGGCCGAAATGTCCTCCAATCCCGACGAGGAGTGGCAGGCGCGCCGCAACGGCGACATCTCCTCCTTCCTCCCGAAGGGACAGGCCGGCAACTGGCAGCGTCTCTTCACCGCACGCGACAAGGCCGTGTTCAAAGAGGTTGCGGGCGCGATGCTGGTCAAATGGGGATACGAAAAAACCAACGATTGGTAAAATGAACCTGTTGGGGCGGACCTGCGCGAAGCGTCCGCCCTTTGTTTCCCAAAATGCTGCGTTCAAAACTTCCCACCCTCAAGCAACTCGCGCCGGTCTACGCGCTCATTTGCGTGCCGGTCTACTACTGGTCCCTGTTGCATTTTTTCTTTCGCGTGCCGAGCTGGGTCAACTATGAAACGCCGGGGGAGATCCTGGTCATGCTCGCGTACACCTTGAGCGTGAACCTGTTGGAAAGCCTGGTTGTGCTTTCTGCACCTGTCATCCTCAGCCTGCTCCTTCCAGCAAAATGGTTCCATGACCGTTTCCTGCCACGCGCGTTGATCCTCGTCACGCTCGGGCTGGGATACATGATCTTCCTTGATAAGCAAATTCGACCCTACTCTCCGTTCCCGTATGAACTTGTCAAATGGACACCGGTCGTCTTTGTGTTCCTTTTTGCCCTCGTTTACCTTTTGGAAAAGATCGATCTGATTGGCACTCTGCTTGCAAAACTTGCCGATAGCCTGATCATCTTTCTCTACATTTTGATCCCTGCGAGCCTGCTCTCGCTGACTGTTGTTTTGATTCGCAATCTGTTCTAGGAATTATCATGCCGCCTCTCAGCCGCCGCGACATCTTAAAACTGGCAGGAGCTGCCGCTCCGCTATTGTTGGCGCCCGCCCTGGTCCGGGCTGCGAAGCGCATGGATGCGTCGCGCCCCAATGTCGTCATCATCCTGTTCGATGCGATGAGCGCGCGCAACCTGTCGGTCTATGGATATCCACGCCCCACTGCGATCAACTTTGAACGCTTCGCAGAACGCGCCAATGTCTATCATTCGCATTATGCCAGCGGAAATTTCACCATCCCCGGCACATCCTCGCTGTTGACCGGCATCTATCCGTGGACGCATCGCGCCTTTAGTCACGCCGGGATGATCGCGCAGGAGATGACCGGCAATAATATTTTCCGCGCGCTCGGACCTTCCTACCACCGCCTTGCCTTTCCGCAAAACACATGGTCCGATTTTGTCGTCACGCAATTTCAATCGGATATCGACTCGCTCCTTTCGGCTGGCATGTTCAGCCAATTGAGTTTCCTGCTCGGCGACAAATTCAACCGCGACCGAAAACTGGCCACCCGCGCCCTCGATGATTTCCTCTTCAACATGGACGGCGAACCCGCCTCGCTTATTTTCGGACCGCTCCGCGAGGCGCTTTACACGCGCAAGCAATCGCGCCTGCCCAGCGATGGTTACCCGCGCGGGATGCCCTACAACGGAAACTATCCGATCAACTTCACGCTCGAGGATCTGTTCTCGGGTCTTGCTTCGCTCATAACGGGTCTGCCCTCGCCGTTCTTTGCCTACCTCCATCTTTTCCCGCCGCACGCGCCCTATCGTGCTACAACGCGTTTCGACAGTCAATTCATCGGCGACGGCTTTACCCCGATCCGAAAGCCCGTGCATCGCTTTGCGCAAGGCGACACCTATTCCCAACTCAACTCCGCCCGCCGTTCCTACGATGAGTACATCGCCTCGATCGACTTCGAACTGGGCCGCCTCATGGATACGCTTGAAGAATCCGGGATCTTTGAAAACAGTTACGTGATCCTGACCTCCGACCACGGCGAGATGTTCGAACGCGGCGAGAAGGCACACATCACGCCCCTGCTCTATGACCCGGTCGTGCATGCGCCATTGTTGATCTCTTCACCGGGACAAACCTCACGCCGCGACATTTATGCCCCCACCAACGCCGTGGACTTGCTGCCGACCATTCTGACCTGGGCCGGTTCATCGATCCCTTCCTGGGCGCAGGGGCAAGTCCTGCCCGGCTTCGGTGGGGAGGAGGATGCAGAGCGCAGTACGTTCACGCTCGATGCGAAAGAGAATTCCCAATTTGCACCGATCAGGAAGGCCACCTTTGCCATGCGCAAGGGTCCCTATAAACTCCTGTACTACACCGGCTACGAAAAGGATGATACATTCGAGTTGTATGACCTTGAATCTGACATCGAAGAAATGACCAACTTGTATCCTTCCAATCCCTCCTTCGCGAAACAAATGAAAGAGGAATTGCTGGATATGATTTCCTCAGTCAATGCGCCGTATAAGAAGAAATAAGACAAGGACCTTGCATGAAATTCCTCATTGCTGGCCTCGGCTCCATCGGACGCCGACACTTCCGCAACCTGATCGCGCTCGGCGAAACGGACATTGTCCTACTGCGCACGCGCAAGGCAACACTCCCTGATGACGAGCTCGCGGGTTACCCCGTGGAAACAGACATCCACGCCGCGCTGAAGAAACACAAACCGGACGCGGTCATCGTTGCCAACCCAACCTCCCTGCACATGGATATCGCCATCCCCGCCGCCGAGGCGGGCTGTGCCATTCTGCTCGAGAAGCCCATCGCCGACTCGCTCGCTCGCGTGGACGAACTTCGCAAGGCCGCCGAAAAAAGCGGCAGCAAGATTCTCGTCGGATTCCAATTTCGCTATCACCCCACGCTCAACAAGGCGCGCGAATTGATCCAGGGAGGTGCACTTGGAAAAGTGTTAACCGCCCACGCGCATTGGGGCGAGTATGTCCCGCAGTGGCATCCGTGGGAGGATTACCGCCAGAGCTACGCCGCCCGCGCGGACCTGGGCGGAGGCGTCATCCGCACGCTCACGCATCCGCTCGATTACCTGCGCTACATCATCGGTGACATCGAAGCGTTGTGGTCGTTTAATGGTCACATCTCCTCGCTCGAAATGGACGTGGAAGATGTAGCCGAGATCGGTCTGCGGTTCGCGAGTGGGGCGGTGGGGGGCGTGCATTTGAATTACGTGCAGCGTCCGCCCGTGCATCGGCTGGAGATCGTCGGGACGAACGGCACTCTGCGCTGGGATAACGCTGACGGCATCCTGCACTTCTACAAGATGCCCGCTGCCTTCGGTTCCTACTCCGACCAGCCAGCGGCTCCCGTCGTGGAGACATTTGCCCCGCCCGAGGGCTTTGAGCGGAACCAGCTCTTTCTGGCGCAAACGCGTCACTTCGTGGAAGCCGCTTCGGGGGAGTCGGAACCGAGATGCACGCTTGCGGATGGGGAGCAGGCTCTCCGTCTCGCGTTGGCCGCGCAAGAGTCGCAGGAGTCGGGGAGGGTGGTCAATTTGGGATAGGGCAGACCCGCGGGTCTGCCCAGAGCGGACACATAGGTCAGCCCCAACTATTCCACCAGCAATCCATTTCAAATTCCAAAATTCATTGACTGAATTTTGAAGTATAATTTGCGGGCGTTTGAAAACCTGCGGGGCTCCGGTTTCTTAGGATGCCGGCCTCGAAACTAAATCACGGAGAAATTCAATGGCAAAAGCAAAACTGATCCCCCCCTACGGCGGCAAACTGGTGAACTTGGTCGTCGAAGGGAAGGAGCGCGAGGAACTTCTGGCCCGCGCCTCCAAACTGCATTCGATCAAGATCACCATGCGCAACCTGTGCGACCTTGAGTTGATCGCCTCGGGCGGATTCTCACCGCTCGACCGTTTCATGGGCAAGGCCGACTACGAGCGCGTGTTGCACGAAATGCGCCTCTCCGATGGAACGCTCTTCCCGCTGCCCATCACGCTCACCGCCGACCCGAAGGAACTGCCGACCGTTGGCGAGGAACTCGTGTTGCGCAATGCCAATAATGACACCATCGCCATTATGACCCTCGAAGAGGTCTATCACTGGGATGCCGCCACCGAAGCCGCGCTGGCTTACGGCTCCACCGATCCCAAGCACCCGATGGTCTCCGAGATGGGACGTTGGAACAAGGTTTGCATCAGCGGCCCGATGAAGGTCGTGAACATGCCGAAGTATTACGACTTCGTGCCCCTGCGCCAGACGCCCGCCGAAGTGCGCGCTCTGCTCGAAGACATGGGACACGACAACGTGGTCGCCTTCCAGACGCGCAACCCCCTTCACCGCATCCACGAAGAATTGACCAAGCGCGCCGCCGCCCAGGTCAAAGGTTCGCTGCTCGTTCATCCCGTTGTCGGCATGACCAAGCCCGGCGATGTGGATCACTACACCCGCGTCCGCACGTACAAGGCGTTGGTGGATAATTACTATGACAAGAAAAACACGTTGCTCAGCCTGCTCCCGCTTGCCATGCGCATGGCGGGACCGAAGGAAGCACTGCTCCACGCCATCATCCGCCGCAACCACGGCGTGAACCACTTCATTGTAGGTCGCGACCATGCGGGACCCGGTAACGATTCCACGGGCAAGCCGTTCTACGGTCCGTATGACGCGCAGGAACTGATGACCAAATACGAGGCCGAACTCGGCGTCAAGATGATCCCCTTCGAAATGCTCGTCTATCTCCCCGACGAAGATCGCTACGTCGAAGAGAAGGATGTGCCGAAGGGCGCGAAGGTCGCCAACATCTCCGGCACGCAAGTCCGCGACGATTATCTCGCCAAGGGCAAACTGCTCCCCGAGTGGTTCACCC
>CAYNQA010000245.1:0-5140 GCA_964399225.1 uncultured Anaerolineaceae bacterium | reverse complement strand
GTCGTCTCACCCGTAAACCCGTAATCCGTTTGTCCCGCGCCCGCGGAGTACATGACTTCCCCATACGGTGCATAGAACTTGGCAAGAGTAAGCGTGCCAGCCTCATCCACGAGTTGACGCACACTTCCCAGCGCGTCCCCGAGGTAGTATTCGGTGGTAGTGCCTGTCTGCGCGATGCGACCGAGGCCATAAAGATAGGTGGTTATCCCGTCGCTGAGGATCTGGGTTAGGCCGGTGTTCAGATCGAGTGTGTAATGGACTCCGTTTTGCACGAGGCGGTCTCCGAGGCCATTATAGCCATAAGTAGTGCCGCTCGTAGAAATCAGGCGGTTGGCGGAATCGTAAGAATAGGAGTTTTGTCCATCGTTGAGTAAATTGCCGTTGGCGTCAAAGGTATAGAGCATTCCATTTACACTTGCCAGCCTGTTGGCAGAATCATAGACATAAGTTGTCGAGTCTTGGTGTGTCTCTTTGGTCGCGCCTTGGCGGGGATCTTCGCCATACACCGCGAAGGAAAAGGTTCCCAGAGGAATTGATCGGAGCATTTTATTCATCTAGTTGAAAAGCAAAAAGTTGTCTGCTATCCCCAAGAAGCACGTAAAGAATATTCGCTTTTTGATCGTAAGCTAATTCGTATCCCCCCACGACATCTTCCCCATTTAGGATGAATGGAACGGAAGAAAATATCGCCAAGATTTCACTGGCGCCGCTTTGAATTTGAATTGTAATAATTCTTCCGTCACGAGTAAGAGCGCATATACTGTTAAGTTCTGGCAGCAATATCACATTACTGATTACATCATCATCCAATTGCCATAATAGATTCCCGGTTTTACGATCTATGGCCTGAATTACCCCCACCGTTCTTCCAGTTCGGAGGAAAATAACATCGTCTGTAATTAAAGGGGCCAGCCTGACAGAATTTCCAATAAAAAACTCCCAGTTAATCTGATGCGTATCGACCGATCTGGAAACCAACATTGATTCCTTAACAAGTTGTTCCGTTGGTGTCTGAAAAATAATACTCTCACCCTGGGTCTCTTCAATGATCATTCCAGAGTTAGTACTTAAAATCACTGATCTTTCTGGGAGCAGAAACAGATGCAGGTTATCTTCTTGTAAGTAAATGTATACAACCCCCATTCCCTTAAATGAGTAATCCCAAAGCAATGAACCTTCGATATCATATTTCTCAACACCAGGTCTTCCGCCATAAGTCACGTAAACGCCATCGCTTACCAGAATCCCATTTGTGGTCCCCGATTTTTTTTGCCACTTGGTTTTACCTACAGTATCGAAACAGCTGACGTTGTGCCTTGGCGGAAATGTAGTGTCGCCTAGAAAACACACGATGTTTGAAGAAGCACTCATAGCTGGTTGGAAATCATCTTGAACAGTATAAATATTGTCCAAAGACCAGAGGTAACTCACCCCATTCTTGTATTCGACAGCATGGGTAACTAATGGCTTTTGTATACCGATTTGGGGTGTACAACTAACATGCAAAATAACTATTAATAATTTTAAGCTAATGCGCACGGCCTTGTTAGCAATTTTTGATTTCATTATCGCAGATCCTCATATGCAGTCGCATATTGCATAGCCATCGCAACTCCTATCAAGCGAGTGGCGACAAGTGGATTGTTGATAAACGGCATCGGAGAACTGGCTCCCAATAAAATATCTTCCGTAATCGCACCTCGATTTACTTTTCCGCTTGGCAACACGTATGTTTTTATTGACTTTGCTCGGCGCAGCGACTTTATCTGCGCCGTGGCTTGACCAAAGTTCTTTGGTTTATCTTAATGCTCTAATTTTATAATGATATACGAGCCAATGACAGTGTCTGTTTTATGATTATCGTTGAATACATATCCTGACAATAAAACCATTACAACATTTTGGGATGGGAGTGTTCCAGAAAAATCTGGCATTAGAACTACGATTTTAGTTTCCCCTGAACCCAAAATAATCTCGCCGGGAGGAGATTCATAAACTCCGAGATTGTCAATTTCCTCCCATTCATTTTTTGTATTATCATATACATATATTTCGGCATTAAAATCCGGGGCGAAAGCGATTTGTTTTTCAGTGGCCAATACCACTTTCAATATGATTGAATTTTCTTCTCTGTTAAAATTATTCCATGCACTCGGTGCTGAGACAACAAGGTCCTTGTTCAGAAATTCGTCTGGAATCGTAAAGCTTGGGAGATGCGAAATTTCATTCGCGCTGGTAGTGCAGGCAGGAGACGTTAAGAGATAGCAGAAGGTAGTCACCAGAACAGCAATTTGGATAGATTTAGGGAGCGATTTCATGAATTGCCTTTCCTTCAAAAGCCTGCTCGGCGCGGGACTTCGTCCCCGCCGAGGATTGACCGAAGGTCTCCTCTTCAAACAATTTCATTATTCTACAACCAAATCCTAATTCCCGACTCCCGATTCCCCTCCCTCGAGCCATCACGGTATAATCGGCGCATCCCAACCATGAAACGATACATCGCCTTCACTGTCTTCGCCTCGGGCATGACCACCCTCGCCGCCGAGTTTGGCGCCTCGCGTTTGTTGCAAATGCGCTTCGGAAGCATCAACCTCGTCTGGGCGGTCATCATCGGGCTGATCCTGATCTACTTCTCCATCGGCTACACCATCGGCGGCCGCCGCGCGGATAGGGATCCCCGCCCCGAAACCATGTTCACCACTCTCGCCTGGGGCGGCCTGACCCTGGGACTCGTCCCCGTCATCGCGCAGCCGGTCCTGCTGGCCGCTGCGTCCGCGTTCGACGCGCTGAACCTCGGAGTGTTGGCGATGGCCTTCATCGGGACCTTGATCCTCTTCAGCGTCCCGGTCACTTTACTGGCAATGGCCTCCCCCTTCGCCATCCGCATCAGCCTCGACGATCCGCAAAAAGCGGGCAACGTGGCGGGCAATCTCTACGCCATCTCCACCATCGGTTCGGTGCTCGGCGCGTTCCTGCCCACGCTCGTCCTCTTTCCGCTGATCGGCACGAGCCGCACCATTTTGCTCCTTGCCGTATTCATCCTCATCGTGTCCGTCATCGGCCTTTTCATGAGCCGCGCCGGGCGCAAGGCGCTCATCTTCTCCGCCGCCGCCCTTGCTCTGATCGCACTATTCATCTTCGGAGATTTCCGCGTCAAAAATTCCGAGGGGCAGGTCTACGAAACCGAATCGGAATACAACTATATCGAAGTCATTCAGGCCAACGGCTTCACCATGCTGCGCCTCAATGACGGCCAGGGCGTGCATTCCATCTATCATCCCGACACACTCTACTACAACGGCCCGTGGGAACTCTTTCTCGTCGGGCCTTATTTTTACCCGGACACCGATCCCGCCCACGTGACGCGCATCGGCATCGTCGGTCTCGCCGCGGGGACGGCAGCCCGCCAGGCCACGGCCATCTACGGCCCCATCCCCATTGACGGCTGGGAGATCGATCCCGCCATCGTGCAGGTCGGGCGCGATTATTTCGGCATGACCATGCCCAACCTCACCGTCTACGTGGAGGACGGGCGCTGGGGTCTCGAACACAGTCCCTACAAATACGACATCATCGCCGTGGACGCCTACCGGCCGCCGTACATCCCGCCGCACATGACCACACAGGAATTCTTCCGCATCGCCGCTTCACACCTGACGCCGAACGGGGTCCTGACCATCAATGTGGGACGTGCTCCGAACGACCGCTCGCTCATCAACGGTCTCGCCACCACCCTCGCCACCATCTTCCCCTCCATCCACATCATGGATATCCCCGGCACGCTCAACTCGATGGTCTACGCCACCATGCAGGAAACCTCGGTCACCGACTTCGAGAACAATCTCTTGCGTCTCTCGAGCAACCCGGCAGTGCATCCACTCCTCGGCCAAACCATGACATCCGCTTATATCCACCTTCAGCCGACCTACGAAACCACTACCGTCTTCACCGACGACCTCGCCCCAATTGAGTGGTTGACGAACAATCTGGTTGTCAACTTCCTGCTCAATGGCGATGTCAGCGGACTGCAATAAACCACCAAATCCTACTTTCAACTACCAATCACCTATGCACCCTAAACTCATTTCCATTCTCACAACCATCCTCGTCCCCATCGTTCTACTCGGAATCGGCTTACGCCTGTTGCTCACTCCGCTCTTTTTACAGATCGAATACAACATGCCGGGCTTTCCCGAAGACCGCTACGGCTTCAGCAAGGAAGACCGTCTGCGCTGGGCGCCTTACGCCGTGGAATATCTCGTCAACCGAGAAGACATTTCCTACCTCGGTGACCTAAAATTCGATGACGGCACCCCGCTCTACAATGAACGCGAACTCAGCCACATGCACGATGTCAAAGTTGTGACGCAGGGCGCGTTGAATGTGTTCTATCTGTCGCTGGCAGGGCTGGCGCTGATCGGCCTATGGTCCAAGCGCGGGGATCAGTGGCAGGCTTTCCGTTCAGGTTTGAAGCGAGGCGGATGGTGGATGATCTGGCTGGCGGGAACCCTGGCCGTCGTCGTTGTGGTCGGCATGTTCATTCTGCCCGGTCTGTTCTGGGCTTTCTTTGCCGGGTTCCATGCCCTTTTCTTCGAGGGCGGCTCATGGCAATTTGCTTTTTCCGACACGCTCATCCGTCTCTTCCCTCTGCGCTTCTGGCAGGATGCCTTCCTCTACGCCGCCGTGATCGCGGTGCTCGGCGGGTTGGGACTGGCGCTAGGCATCAAACAAACCAAATAGATGAATAGCGGGTTTCTCCCTGCTGGCGATATCCATCGGAGTGGGGCGGGAAACCTGGTTTCTGTGTATAATCCCGTCAGGAGTTTATTCATGACCGATTTATCGCTGACAAATAAAGTTGCTCTCGTTACCGGCGGCTCGCGCGGCATTGGCCGTGCCGTGGCTGTGGAATTGGCGGCGCGCGGCGCGGCTGTGGTGGTCAATTACCACAAGTCACCGGATGCGGCCAATGAAGTGGTGAAACAGATCCAGGACGCAGGCGGTAAAGCCGCAGCCATGCAAGCGGATGTATCCGATTTCAAACAGGCCGAAGCGTTGGTGAAGTTCACCATCGAGACCTTTGGCGACCTGAGCATTCTCGTCAACAATGCCGGCATCACCAAAGACACCCTTATCATGA